>JAEUIL010000887.1 GCA_016794255.1 Planctomycetaceae bacterium
GGCTCGACCAACCCGCGGCCTAGCAAACTGCGCCACAGCCGATTCACAAACGCCCGGGCGAAATACGGATTCCCCTCGCTCGCCAACCAATCGACGAACACCGGCAAATACGGCTCGGCCGGATCGAGCTTGGCCGGCTCGCCACCGAGATACGTGGGGGGCACGACCTTGAGCGACGGCGGCGTCATGACCGGCTTGCGATCGCCGCGCTCGCTCACGCCATAATGCTCGACTTTCTCGATCCGCTCGTATTGATGCTTGACCTTGCTGAAGAACGCGGCCGTCCCCCAGTAGTCTTCTTGCTTCCAGTCGGCGAACGGATGATTGTGACACTGGGCACACGTGATCTGCACGCCCAGCAACACCTTTGAAAGCCGATCGGTCAGCTCGTCGAGCGATTGGTGCGTGAGCAGAAACGTGGTCGCGCCGTTGTTGCGTTGCATGCCGTCGGCCGTGAGCACGCCGCGAATAAACTCGTCGTAGGGCCGGTTAGTCCGAAACGCTTCTTCGAGCCACTGGATGCCGGTCTCGTGCCGACGACGGGCCGACGCCGCGGTGTTGGGAATCAGATGCTCGCGCCACTGGTCGGTCATGTGCCGCACATACTCGGGACTCGCGAGCAACTCGTCGATCAGCCGCGCACGCTTGTCGGGCTGCGAGTCATTGAGAAATGGCTCGACCCGCTCGTACGCCGGAATCGTGCCGGTGATATCAAGATAGACGCGGCGCAAGAACTCGGCGTCATCACTCCGCGGCGAGGCCGGAATCTTCTTAGCTTGCAACGCCCGGTCGACATGTACGTCGATCTGCGTCGCCAACTCCGCCGCGGTGAACTTCTTGACATTCGCCGCTTTGCCCTTGGTCAGCGTTTGGTTCACCGTCGTCGGCTTGGCCGCGTCACTCGACTCCGCAGCCCGTGCGTCGCCGGTCGAAGATACGATGTTCATCATCAACGCCGCGAAAGCGCCGAACATGGCTACGTTGTATTGCAGGCGTCGTGAGCTCATGAAACTACCTTCGAGCGCTTTCGTAACAGGGGCAAACGGCGTTACTAAAGAAATCGGCAGGGACTATCGACCAAATCAAGTTTAAGTATCAGCGATCTCTGATGCGAGGTCAACGGAGAAGCTCCTCGAACCTATCGAGACGCGGGAAATGCCCACCGACATCTGCAATCGAAGCACGTAAAGATTGCCATGCGGCAGTTCGCTACAATCGGGTTCCAGGTTAACTGCCAGGTAAACTTGGAGTTTAGGATGAAAACAGAACCTCCTGAGTGGTTTCGGAATAAGCCGAGTACGCTTTCGTACCACTTGAATCATCCGGAGATAGACGCCGAAACGTACACCCAAATCAAGCGAATCGAATACGGTAAACGCTTGATGTCGATGAAGAGAATCTACTTCGACACGAAATTCTGGGTCCACTTTTGCGATGTCGTACTCGGCAATCCATGCTCGTCGCATCACGTTTATATCTTTGAAAAGCTGACGAAACTGCGTCTAGAAGGCGTCGCAATCAGTCCCATCGGATACTCGGTCTTTTCTGAGTTGCTGCGTCAATCCGATCCGAAGACGAGAATCGCAACCGCGAAAGCGATCGATGCGTTAAGCGACGGAGCATGCATACAGTCCCCTATCGATCTTTTAAAGCAGGAAGTGCTTCACTTTCTAGCACGTCACTGGACGCCTAGAAGAGATATAGGACCCGTAGCACATACGGTCTGGACGAAGGTCGCATTTGTTACAGGTGATCGATTCCTCCACGCTCCGAGTATGCCATTGCACCAACGAGAGGCACTTCACAAGTCGATGGACGACTTAGCTTGGTCGATAACGCTTGAAGAGATCATGTCGAGCAGCGGCGTGGAAGAGGATGGCGATTCAACCGAAGCACTTGCTCTATTCGCCAAAGAATTAACCACGGGGAAACAAGATGCCGCCCGCGATTCAGACTGTTATGACAAACTATTGCTTGAGGAAATCGCAGGAGGGCTTGAGCCGTGTCTCGAAGACCTTGGCGAAGTGATGTCACGGTTGGTCAATGCGTCAGGAACACGGTCGATCGTATCCCAAGAAGACAAGATGACCTCCGGACGAATGCTGCGCAACCTAATCTGCCAACTATTCAAAGCCAAGAAGATAGGTACTGAGTTACCTCACATCCACATTGGATCCGCCCTTCACGCGGCGATGCGCATTGACAAGGCGCGAACGTATAAGCAAGGCGATTGCGAGGACTTCCGACACGCCGCTACCGCTCTGCCGTACTACGACGCCTTTTGCACGGAAAAGAGCCTCAAGCACTTGGTCTGTAATAGTCCCCTCAATTTTGACAAGCTTTATTCAACAGCTGTCCTCTGCAAGGAGGAAGAGGTCGTTGCGTTGATTGACGATTTGGGCAAATAATTGATCGCACAATTCGACGCGGTCAGAATGATACATTGGCCCCTCATGGTTCGCGTTGGAAGAATTCCCTAGCTGACAAAACACGCGAGGTCTGGCGAAGAATATCGGCTTTACTTCGCCCTCGAGTCTCTTAAATCGCTGCATTCCGTTGCGCCCCTTACAAGTCGCGATTCCAAACGCTATGTGACTCTACCATCTTACGCCGAGCCGTCGAACAACCGCATCTGCTGCTGAGCCCCCAACCGAAACGCCGGGAACCCCGCTTCCCGTAACCGATCGACGAACGACTCCGGGCCGTGGGTACAGAGAATCTTCTTGGCCCCGACGCGTTCGACGGCCTCGAACAACTCGTCGTAGTCGGCGTGGTCCGAGATCGGCACGGCGTGATCGACCCCTTGGCGATATTTGGTGCTGGCGTCGATGGCCCAACCGGTCACGGCGATCGTCACGGTCTGCTTGAGCCCCGTCGTGCGACGGGCCCGATGCTGAAACGGCGGCGTGACGACGACATGCCCCGGCGTGGGTCGCCCGAGGTACGGCGTCACGTCGCCCAGGTCGACACCGCACTCGCGGTAGATCTGGCTGATGGCGAAAGTATCGGCATGTTGCAGCACCGGAAAGCCCGCCAGGGTCAAAATGCGCGTCACCTCTTGCGCCTTGCCGAGAGCATACGCATGGATCACGGGCGTGAGACCAGCGCGAAACGTCTCGCGGATGATCTCGAGCAATTGATTGATCGCCGAGTCACGCGGCGGCAGCCGATAGTCGGGCCGACCGTAGGTGCTCTCGATCACGAGCGTGTCAGCGTGAGGCAACTCGGCCGGTTCGCAGGTCAACGGCGCGGTCAATTTGAAGTCGCCCGTGTAGAGCAGCGAGCTCTCGCCGTCATCGGCCAGCAACATCGCCGAGCCGAGACAGTGGCCCGCAGGATAGGTGGTCAGCCGCAGTCCGCCGAACTCGCGCGGCTGTCGATACGGCAGATCGAGCACAGCCCGTTTGCCCCCCAAGCGATGCCAATACAGCTTCGCCGTCTCGGGCGTGCAAAGGGCCAATTCATGCCGACCCATATGATCGCTGTGGGCATGCGAGATGAACCCGCGCGCTTGGCGGCGTTGAAAATCGATCGCGAGATCGGCCCGAGTCAGCTTTAGTCCGCGATCGTAATGAAACACGCTATCCTCGGCCGGGTCCGTAGCGAAAACCACCTGCTGAATTGTCGCCATTCGACGCTCAAAAGCAATTGGGCAACAAAGACAGGTTATTGACTTGGGTGATGTGTGCCATGTCCACGTCTTCGTGGACATGCGTGGTACCGGGGAAACATGCCCACGCGGACGTGGGCATGGCACACGACGATGTCGACTCACTTCACCTCACTCAACTTCAACGTCACATACGGCAACAAATCGCTCGGCCCGGCGGTGGGGTTCTGTCGACCCTCGGTAAGCACCGGCACGCCACGTTGGACATGCTCGATGAGTTCGCCGAGCGACACGAGTCCGTCTTGCGACGCATCGGCCTGACCGTCGAGCCCGTCGAGCAATGTCTTCGTAAACGCCCCGTGTCCCCAGCGGACGTTTTCTTCCGAACGTTCATGCCCTGCCGACGCGGTCAGCGTCAGGATCTGATCGCTTTGCAACGCCCGCACGGCGGTCTTGAGGTTTCGCCCACGGAGCGGTTGAATCGCACCGCTGTGACAGGTGTCGAGTAGCGCCAACTTGCGACACGGCACGTCGGCCAGCAGTTGCAAGTCACTCCAGGAGATCGAACTCGAGTAGTCGGCCCGATTGAATTCGTCGCGCGTGATGTCGTAGCCGGCGAAGAAATAGCGGCCCGAGCGATGGTCGACGAACCCGTGACCGGCCAGAAAGATGACCAGCAAATCGTCGGGACTCGCGTCGCGCAGCCGTTCGCGGAGTTGCCCGAAAGTTTCGCGCCAGCGACCGGGGGTCACCTGTTCATTGACGAGTAGCGTCGGCTCGGCGACTTGAAACAACTTGGCCGCGCGGGACTTGAGCGTTTGCAACATCGCGTTCACGTCGGCCACGGCGTACTTCAGCGGCTGCACTTCCGCATCGCGATACTCGTTCATGCCTAGGGCGAGCAAATACAACTTGGGTGGCCGCGTTGGTTGAAGCGGCGGTTGCTCAACGATCACACTCCCCGCACCCACGGCTTGATCGGCCGTCTGGGCCAAGACCTGAATCAAGTTGCGCGGCTCTGTCGGCAGCGACGCGGTCCATTCGTAGGTGACACTGCGCGCGCCGTCGAGCGTCCGTTCCTCGACGATCCGCGGCGACTGTCCCGCAATGCCGCCAGCAAACATGCGTGTCTCGGTGAGTTTCGCTGTCTCGGGAATCTCGATGCGAGCCCGCACCCGAGCCACGCGGTCAAGCACGGTGCTCTCGGCGACCGGCGCGAGAATCTCGATCCGCGGCGCGGCGGCGATCTGCTGACGCAACGCTTCGTCGCCGGGCGGTGGCGGTCCCAACTCGGCGAGTTTGAACGCTTCACCAACACTGCCCGCCTCAAGCAGCCGTTCCAACACGTCGGGCCGTTCGAGTCGCTGTCGAAACTGATCGGCGCGGAAGAAGTCGGGAGTGCGGTTCAATCCGCGATTCACTTGCCAGCCGAAGAGCGTGTGTCCGTTGGCCGATGCATCGTAAAAACCCTCGGGCGTCCAGAACGACCACTCGTCCTGCGTCGACACAAAGAGCGTCGCCAGGGGCTGCCACGCGGGCAGACGTGGAAACTGCGGCAGGTTGACTTCGCCGCGCTCGATGACCAAATCCAACTGCGTCCCGAACGGGGCTGCCGCGAGCCGATCGCGCATCGCCGCGGGCTCATCGAGTTTCTGCAACGTTTGACCCTCGTCGCTCCACTCGACCCGCGCGATCGTGTCGCCGACGCGAACGCCATTGAACTGCAACGGGCCTGCCGGATGAACGCGGCTCACCCGCAGCTTGCCCGCTTCGAGCGACCACTCGGCTCCCCAGCGACTGACACTCGTGGCCCCCGCCGCGATCTCGGCCAGACTCCATAGTCGGAGCGTGCCGTCGCCACTGGCGCTGGCGAGATACTTGCCGTCACGCGACACGCCCAGACTCGTGACCAAATCTTGATGCCCACGATAATGACGCCACACGGGACACTCCCCCTCGGCAATCAGCCCAAAGACGTAGATACTGTTCTGCACGTCGGTCCCCACGGCCACGGCGAGCGGCGTGCCGGCGTCGTTCGTGATCCAGCACCAACACCGGGCAGAGCCGTCGAACCGCGGGTTCGGTGACATGATGCCGGCCGGTTGACCGGCGCGATACAACTGCAACCGGCCATCGTCGCGACGCCGCACTTCCCAATCGCCGAGCGGATTCATGATCGGCAGATAGTCATCGTCGCTGGTCACACGCTCACCGGCCAATTCGCCAGCCACCGGGTCAAAGCTGCGTGCGAGAGGACCGTAGCGGTTGAAGACCGACTCGGCGACCGAGGTGCCAAAACCGAGCCGATAGCCGTCGGTCTTATGAAACGCGACCCGGGTCAGACGTTGCGATTGGCCATGCAACGAGATCGCCGCGGGAAACTGGGCCAGCCGACCCACGAAGACCTCGTGACGAGCGCCGCCCGTCGTGGCATAGTGCAGACCATCGCGACTGATGGCGCAGGCAAACGCATGATTGCCGAGAGGCTTGCGATCGGTGATCTGCTTGGTGGTCACATCCCACCTTTGCAGTTCGCTCGCGCCGCCGGAGTCGGCCATCAACCCGGCCAGCAGCGACTTGCCATCGGGCGTAAAGGCGAGTGACAACGCCGGACGCCCCGCCGCGAGCGACTCGACCGTCGGCGGCTGACCGGTGGTCCATAGATAAATGTTGCCCGCGCCGTCGGCGGTGGCCCAACGGCGACCGTCGTTCGTCACCGCGATCACGCTCAACGGGTTGCCGTGCAGCGTGTCGTACGTCGTGACCTGCGTGGGGTCAGTCACGCTTTGCTTACGGAGTTTCCACTGCGGTCGTCCGGCGGGATCGAGTCCGGCGAACACGCCAAGCAACACGAAGTGCGCGCCGTTTTGCTCGACGATCGCGACGGGTCGCAGCCGCGGATGACGCTCGATCACGTCGGCCTGGGCCGCGCCGTGAACATCGTGATCGGACTCGGCGAGCACGGTCGAGGACCAATCACCGCGCTTCCACAGCAGCGCTCGACCCGCGAGATCGACCGAGGCGAGCCACGCCCCGTCGCGTGAGAACGCCAACGACGCGACGGCCTGCCGATGTCCCACGAGCGACTTGACGAGCCGATTCTGCACCGGGTCGACGAGTTGAATTTCCCCCAGCCCGGGCGACGCGCCGTAACCGCCGATGGCGAGCAGCCCGTCATCGGGTGCCACGGCCAGAGCATAGATCGCGCCGCGTAAGCTCCGCCCTTGCTGCCAACGCACCGTGCGTTCCAAGAGATATGTGCGTCGCAAATCGCGCAGGGCCGACGTGATGTTCCAAACGTTGACGACCTTGTCGAGACCGGCGGAGTAGAGCCGCTTGCCATCGGGACTAAAGGCGACGCTCTGCACATTGGCCGCGTGACCGCCGGTGTTGAGCGTGAGCCACGGTCGGTCGTCGCCGTCGATCCGCGTGCGGACCAGATCGCGTTCGGCGCTTGGCTGCGCGACGGCGAAGGAGGTCAGCGCGAAATAACCGACGATCAGCGGCAGCAAACCACGCGCGACAGACATAAAAGCCGTCATTTGCCGGTCGATTTGAGCGGAATGGTCACGAACAATTCGCCTTGGCCCGCGTCGCGACGCGCGGCCGACATGGCGAGCGTACTCGTCGTGGTGCCATGCGGCGGCTCTTCGAACAAGGCCCGAGTCGCGCCCGCGGCGGAAGCCTGTTTCGCCACGCGCGACAAGGCTTCGTCGGTGAACAGTCCACGGTAGCGAGTCCCTTGAGCTTGGCGCTCGAGAATCGATTTGAGCGTTTGATCGTGCTTGGCTCGGAGCGTGGCCTGAATCTTTTTGTCTTCGTCGGTCAGTTGTTCGGTCGGCTTCTTGAAGATCACGTCGCTCAAGGTGGCCAGGTCTTGGCTCGGCTTTTCGAGTGCCACGACGATCAACTTCTCGTCCCCAGCGGGAGGTGCGAATTCAAACACGCTGCCATCGGCCGGCAGATCGAGCGACTTGTCCGGCTGCGCGAGCGGCGGGGTCTCTTTCTCGGTCGGCAACAAACAGGTGCGGTGACCGCTGGCCCCTTCGTGAAAGATGTAGATATACAGCCCGCTGAGCGGCTTGATCCGCAGTCGGACTTGATCGCCGATCCGGAAGTGATGCTGGCTCGCGTCGACCGGCTCTTCGCCTGTCGGAGTGCGTTTCAACACGGTGTATTCGAGCGCGACGAGTTGATCGAGCCCTTCGGGCAGCATCGCCAGGGGGCCGCCACTCGTCGGGCGCGATTTGCCCTCGGCGGTCGACTTGAGCACAAACGTTCGCACCAAATCGCGAAACGTCGACTCCTCGGCGTGGGTGATTTCGACCGAGGCTACGAGCGTAAGCAGAGCTGCGAGCAAAGCCCCTCTGCGAGCAATCCAAAACATGGTGAACGCACCTGCGAAAGCCACGGAAAACATTCCCCGTCTCTGGCATCTTAACCACCCTGGCGCGGGGCGAAAGAAAATTGCGGCCGGCGCGAGCTACAATCTGGCGAAACGTGAAAGACCGGCAGGGACC
>JAEUIL010000930.1 GCA_016794255.1 Planctomycetaceae bacterium
CGCGAGTGGTCACAGCGATCGTCTCTCGACTCGCACTCACATCCCCGCCCGTGGCGCGTCGGTTTCGACCGGCAGTGGCACGGCGACGGCGCAGTTCCCCGCGGCGAGCTTGATCGAGCCGACTCCCTCAGCGGAAGCGAAGTCATGAGTGGCCGTTGGGCATGGATCCTCTGCTGCATGCTGGTCGGCAGTGGCTTGATCGCCAGCCCCGCGCCGAGTGCCGACGACGCCCCGACCGATCCGCAGTTGCGTTTCCGTCGGGTACATGTGCCTGTCGATCGACTGCCCGATGTGCCGCGCGATGACAAGAAGCTCGTCCCCGTCGAGGCGGCCAAGTTCGAAGAGATGGTCCGCACACTCGGTTTGCAGCATCGTGAGTTGTCGCCGAGCGCCGCCTTTGCCAAGGCCGAGTACGTCGGCTCATGGGATGGCGACACGCTGCAAGGGACCGTGAAATTCGAGACCGGGCCACTCCCGTCTTCGCGGCGGATTCCGCTCTTGCCGCTGTCACTCGTCCTCGACGACTTTCGTTGGACCGGACGCAACACGCCGCCGATCGTGGCGACCAGCGCTGATGGCGTGCTGGCCGTGATTGCCGATCAAGCGGGGACACTCGAGGCCGCCTGGAGCATCGTGGGCCGACGACCGGCCGCAGGCGGGATCGAGTTTCTGTTGCGGCTGCCACCCGCGCCGCTCAAGCGTTTGTTGCTTGATCTGCCGGCGGGTTGGGGACTCGCCAGCGACGTGGGGACCGTCACCGGCAGCGAGGCTGACATGTCTCGCGCCGGCCGTTGGACCATCGAACTTGGCGGGCACGAACGAGTCGCGCTGCACATTTTTCGTCGCGATGTCATTGCCCAGTCGCGTCGCTTGCCGCTGGTGCGAACCGCGACCTCGTACGAGTTCACCGGCCGGGGGATCAACGTTGGCTCGATCTGGCGACTGGAATCGCACGACGAACCGCTGCATGAAGTGTCGTTCGTGCTCGATCCTGGTCTGCAATTGATCGGCGCTCAATACGGCGAAACGTCGCTGGCTTGGAATCTCGAGACCGATCCCGCGAATGCGTCGACTCGTGTGTCACTGCGGCTGCCGCAGCCGATCCAGGGCGTGGCTCGTCCGTTGCGACTCGAAGCGGTCGGGTCGGCCGTCATCGACAAGACCGACGTGCTGCCGCGGCTACATCCCGTAGGACTTGCGTGGCAAGAAGGGAGTTTGACCACGATCGTCCCTGAGCCGTTTGTGATCGAGCAGTTCGAGCCTCTGCATTGTCGGCAGGTGCGCACCAGTCCGCTCCCCGAACCGCTCTCGGGCGAGTCGATTGAGCTGCAAAGCTTTGCACCCGACGCGACGGTGCGCTGGCGCATTGGTCGCACGACCACGCGATTGCGTGTCGAGCAAGGGACGAGCGTCATGCTGCTAGAAGGGACTACGACGGCCCAGGTTGTGTTGGCCGCACGGGTCGACAGCGGCGAACGCTTTCAGCTAACGGCGAACGTAGCCCCGGCGTGGACTATCGAGTCGGTTGAGTCATCGCCGCCGGGTCGGGTGTCGGATTGGACACTCGAGCCGCTGGGGAAAAATGGCGCGCAGCAACTGTCGCTGCGGTTGCATGAGCCGATCACGCCCACCGAGCCGGCGCGGCTGGTTGTCACGACGCGTGGCGCTCCGCATCCGTTGCACGATCACGTCCGGTCCGCCGACTTGCAGCCGCTGCATTTGCCGCGTACGACCGTCGAGTCGCATCTGTTGGCCGTCGCCACCGCAGGCGCGTGGCGGGTGCAGATCGACGATGACTACGAACTCACGCGATTGACCCGCGATGGTTTGACGCAGCCCGAGTTGGAACTGCTGCAAACCGTCGACAACGCCCAAATCGTGCGACTCGACGAGCATGCATCGCCGTGGTCGATCCGCCTCGAACCGCGCCGCTCGCAGTCGTCGGCTCGCGTCGAGGTCGACGTGCGTGTCGATGCGTCGCTACTGCACGAGTCGTACACGATCGCTTCGCAACCGGCGCTCGACCCCATTGAACGGCTGCTCGTGCATTTCACGCACAGCCGAGTCGAGCCGCCTCAATGGCGTTTCAAAGGCGACGGCGCGGGCGAGTTCCGCGTTCGTCGACTGAGCGCCGAGCAACAGACGGCGCTCGAACTGCCCGTGGCAGGCGAGACGTGGGAAGTCACGTTCCTGCATCCGCAACGTGGCGCGCTGGTGCTGCGTGCCCAGCGCCGCACGCCGCTCGCGGCCGAGTCGCCGATCAGCTTGGCGGTGCTGCCCGAGACGAACGACCAACAGGGGCGTCTCACCGTTCGCGCCGCGGCCGACGTGCCGCTGGTGATCGACAATCATCGGCTCGAGGCGACTTATCCGCGACAACCGCCGCGCGAGACCGGCGATCTGCGGCAGATGTTCGTGTACGATCCGCGACGCACGTTGCTGGGCGACGCGGGCCCGGCGATCACAGTCCGCCGCGAGGCCACGGCCCTGGCGTTGAGTGGCGCTGTAATTGAACGCGCCGAGTTGGACGTGGCCGTCGAGCCGTCGGGCGTCGTGCGGCAACAGATCACCTGGCACGTGCGAAATCGTGGTCAAGCGTTGCTGACCCTGTCGTGTGCCGACGAGTCGACGCAGATCACCGAGGTCCGTGTCGCAGGTCAAGTCAAAGAAATTGATCACGGCGAGCCGGAAACGTTTGTCCCCTTGCCGAGCGATGCGGACCACGTGACTGTACAGATTGCGACGACGACGGCGATCCCGGCGTTTCGTTGGGGTTGCGATGCCACATGGGGCGCGATCGAAGTCGATGTCCCGATCTTGGCCGAGGAACGCACCTTGTGGGTGCCGCCCGGTTATACGACGACCGTCAATCTCGACCGGCACGAGCGACTGTGGCCCGCCATCGCCACGCGGTGGTTTGGGTGGCTGCAGCGCGGCGGCAATCAGCGACGCTTTGATCCTAGTGCGGGCGGCGACTGGGGGCGGCTCATCGGCGGCACGCCAAGTGAGTCGAAACGGATCGCCGATCGCGCCCTATCGCAGTTGGCTGTGCTCGAAAATCAACGCACGGTGCGTGGCGGCGATGGGCTGTGGTCGATGTGGCAAACGTCGTTGGCCACGGACAACATCACGCTGTGGATTCCCGATTCACTGCGACTCGAACTGCCCTCGCAAGTCTCACCGCGCTGGGTCGATGAGTCCGAACGGGGTTGGCGTTGGTTGCGGTCACAGACTTTGTCGCTCGTCGTCACCGAACAGGCGATCGCCGTGTTGCCGCTAGATGACGCGCGGCGAAACACCGAGTTACTGACGCTCGTCGATCGCTCGGCGGTTTATGAGTTGAATCGCGGTGGCGACTCCGCCGCGGAACAGTGGGCCAAGTTTATCACGGCCCAACCGACGCTTCGGCCGGTCTCGACCGATGCGAAGCCGGCACCGATCGCCGCGAACGACAGCCGTTCACGATCGTCGTCGCGCGTCGAGAACCTGGGTTGGCAACCGGTGTCCCTCGCACAAGTTCCAGTAACAGCCGCGATCCGCATACTCGACAAGACGTGGGTCGCAGGTTGGTCGTGGTGCGGTTTCGTAATCACGCTCGCTGTTTTGCTCGCCGTGCTGCGACAGAGTCGGGAACTGCATGGACTCGTGGCCGTTGGTGTGTTGAGCTTCGCGCTGGTGGCACCTGACGCGTGGATACCTTGGCTGGCGGCGGCGAGCACCGCGGTCTGGGCGAGCATTGTGGGACGCTGTCTCCATGCACTGCGTGGACCTGTAGTACCCGTGAAGGTCGGCGGCGGAAGCCGACTCTCGTCACGTCTGGCGACTGCGGTCGGAGCCGGGCTCCTGGTGCTCTCGTTGGTCTCGGTCGGCCGCGGTCAGCAACCGCAAGCGAACGAACAATCCGAGAGCACGCCCAAAGTCTTCATTCCATTCGACGACGACAATCGGCCCACGGGCACCTACCAAGTCCCCGAGCGTTTGTACACCGAGTTGCGTCGGCGCGTGGCGGCAGCTGCGGGCTCGACCGACGAATGGTATCTCACCGGCGCTCATTACCGCCTCGAGTTTCAAACCGCGGCCAATCAAGATTCGCTCGAACTCCACGAGCTTCGCGCGGTCTATCAGTTGCACGTAGCCACGCCGGGCGTCGAGCTGCGGTTACCGCTCTGGTTCGCCACGACGAACAATGTCGCGATTGCCGGCGTGCTTGGTGGGAGCGAACTGAGTTTGCGCCTCGATCCGCTCCGCAAGCAACTCGTGGGCATCTGTCCCGAGGCAGGCGATCTCGAATTGAGCCTCACGCTGCAGCCGAAGATCGAACTCACCGACGAACGGCAGCGGGTGCTGCTCACCATTCCGCCGGTGGCTAATGCCCGGGTCGAAGTGCATCTGCCCCCAGGCACAGGCCCGATCGAAATTCCCGGGGCGCTCGGCGCTGGGGAAACCTCGACCGATCAACGCCAAGTGCAGATCGCGCTCGGGCCCACGAACGAACTCGATGTGCGTTGGCCCTTGCACAACACTCGGCCCGGTAGCAGCACGCTCGACATCGCCGAGTTGGCGTGGTTGCGTGTTCGGCCGGGGTCGGTGTCCGCCGAGCTGACGTTGCGCGTGAAAGTTGCGGCGGGCGTGTGCCGCAGTGTACCGCTGCTCGTCGATCCCCATTGGCGACCCATGCCGGGCAAGGAAGACGATCTCGTGTCGCACGTCGAGACCCGCACGGTCGACCCGGCGCGGCCCGACGCTCCGCGGTCGATGATCATTCACCTGCGCGAACCGACCACCGAGCCCTTTAGCTTACGGCTCTCATTTCTGCAGGTCGGAGCATCTGGCATTGGTGTGGTGCGGGTACCGACGCTGGAATCGGCAGGCGGACGCACGACGCGGCGGTGGCTCGCACTCAGCGTCGATTCGGCTCTCGATCATGAGTTCAATTCGCCCGACGCGGTGGTCGTGGCGGGGGAAGATTTTGTCGAACAGTGGGGCGCGGCCGGGGCGCTACCGCAGTTGGTGCTGGATCGTTCGTCGGCCCAGAGCGGTGTTCAAGTCACGACTCGGCCTAAAGAGCCGCTCATCGAGGTCGAGCAACGTCTGACGCTGTCGGCGGTGCGTGATGGTTTTGATGTGCAATTCGATGCCGAGGCGGCGATCAGCAACGCCGCGACGTTTCAACTGCGACTTGCGGTGCCGGCCGATCTGGTCGTTGAGAATGTGTCGGTCCTCGAAGATGGCGTGCAACGCGTGGCCCGGTGGTCGCAGTTGAGCGACGGCGCGGTGATCGTGTTTCTCAACGGTCCGGCGAATGGTCGGCAGGAATTGTCGTTGCGTGGCTTTCTGCCGCTGCCGAGTTCAGCGATCGTGCCGGCGCCGAAGATCGCGATTCAAAACGCAACCGTGACCGATTCGCGAGTGGCCGTGCTGCGTTCACCGGCGGTGCTCGTAACGACGGACAACGTGCAAGGTTTTGAACCTGTCGACGATCCCGACGCGCCCCCCACCGGCTGGCGCAACGTCGTGCAGTGGCAGGTCACGGGCGACCGACCGACCGCTCAGCTCAAAGTGCTCGCCAATGCGCCGAGTGTGAATGTCGTCCAACTTACGACCCTTCGTTGGGACACACGACAATGGCTGGCCGATGTCGAGCTGATCGCGAGTGTCGAGGATGGCACGTTGGATCGGCTACGCTGTGAGGTGCCACGCTCGTGGGTCGGGCCGTTCACGTTGACGCCACCGCTGGAGTTCGAGTTGACCGAGCTTCCGCAGCAAAGCCAGCAGTTGTTGACAATCACGCCCGCCGAGCCGACGCGTGATCTACTGCGTGTGAAGATCACCGGCACGTTGAAGTTGTCCGAGGGACAATTGGCCGCCTGGTCCGGCGCTCGGCCGTTGGTCGACGGGACCATTGAACGCTATCTGCGGTTGCCACGCAGCTGGGGTCCGCGCTCGATCGCGTGGGAGACCGAAGGCGTGCGGCCCGCCGAGTTGCCCGAGGTGTTTCGCTCGGTGCTCGACCAAGATACGCAGGAGACGTTTCGTGTGGTCGGTGCTCGCACGTCGGTGCAGTTGCGGCAGAAATACGATCGCGACACGATCGCCAAAGTGCCGCTGGCCGAGGTGCGGTACGCGATTGCCGAGGATGGGCGTGTCGGCGGCGCGGTGCGGTTCGACGTCGATCCGGCGGGGCTCGAGCAGTTGTCGCTCGTTGTTCCGCCAGCGTGCGAGTTGCTGCAGGTGAGCGTCGACAGCTTTGTCCAAACGCCGCGGACGGTCAACGAGCGTTGCTTGATCCCGCTCGTGGGCGATCTGCCGCAGTCGGTCGAAGTGCAGTTTCAAACGCGCATCGAGCCCCGCGCACACACGGTTCGCGAGGCGATGCTGGCCGTGCCGATGGTCGACGGCGTGACGGTCGCGCAGACGGTTTGGATCGCGGAGTCCCCGCAGGACGTGTGGCAACCGACGTTCGACGAGCGCCCGCGGATCGATGCCTATCGGTTGGCCTTGCAGCGTTGGCAATCGTGGCTGGGGCTGTTTGAGCAAGCGTCGAGCGGCTCGACCGTGCGGTCCAGCGATGAGTGGCAAGGTTGGTCGACGCAGAGTTGGCAACGTTTGCAACGTGCGACCGCCGAGGTCGAGTTGCGACGTGTGCAGTGGCAGGCGCTCGGCAAGTC
>JAEUIL010000945.1 GCA_016794255.1 Planctomycetaceae bacterium
GGTTGGCGATTGAATCACTCGGGCACGTCCGACAGTTGGGGCGACCTGCTCGGACCGCGCGTGTTTGGCCACACCGGCGCTTCGGGCACCATGGTCTGGATCGATCCCGCGAGCGATGCGTTTTGCATTCTGTTCACCAACGCCCTGCGCGCCGCAGCTCCGTGGCGATTGGTGAGTTTGTCGAACATTGTCGCGAGTGCGATGTTGTAAGAAAGAAATTAACCACAGAGTCACAGAGGACACAGAGAGTAAAAAGGAAGAAGTATTAAGGACGAATCGAACTCAACATCCGTCTCAACTAAGCACTAAGCACCAAGAACCAAGAACTCTCCTCGCCTTTCTCTGTGTCCTCTGAGACTCTGTGGTTAGCCTAACTCCAACTGGAAAAATACGATGCGTATCCCCTTCGTCTTAATAATCACGGCCTGGCCTTTTTTATCGCTCGCTGCTGCGCCCGACTTGATCGTGCATCACGGCAAGATCGCCACAGTTGACCCGAAGTTTTCGATCGTCGAAGCGATGTCGATTCGTGATGGCAAGGTCGTGCAAGTCGGCACGAACGAAGCGCTGCTGGCGACCAAGGGGCTCGACACGAAGCTGATCGATGTGCAAGGCAAGCTCGTGCTGCCCGGGCTGATCGATTCGCACACGCATCCCACCGGCGCGTCGATGCACGAATTCGATCATTCGATCCCCGAGATGGAAACGATCCAAGATGTGCTCGATTACATTCGCTCAAGAGCCGACGCGCTCGACGATGGCGATTGGATTGTCGTCCGGCAGGTGTTCATCACAAGGCTGAAAGAGCAGCGTTATCCTACCAAGGCCGAACTCGACGCGGCGGCCCCGAACAACCCGGTGATGTTCTCCACCGGTCCCGACGCGAGTGTCAATTCACTCGCACTGAAGCTGAGCGGGATCGATAAAGATTTCAAACCAACCGAGTCGTCGGGCAAGATCGAAAAAGACCCGACGACCGGCGAACCGACCGGCATCTTGCGCGGAGCGGGCAGCTATGTGAAGTCGAAACCTAAGACCAAGCCGGCGAGTCAGACGGAACGCGACTCGCGGCTCGAAATGCTGTGCCAAGATTACAACTCGGTCGGAATCACCGGCATCATTGATCGTAGTGCCGGTGCCGATGGCGTGACCCAATTCGCTCGGCTGCGGGCGATGAATCGGTTGACCGTGCGGTTCGCCGCCAGCTACGGAGTTTCCCCCTCGGGCGGCATCGACGAGATTCGCAAACGCGTCGAGGCGGTGGCCAAAGACGCTCATCGCCAGCCCGACAACATGGTGCGGATCATTGGCCTGAAGATGTTCCTCGACGGCGGCATGCTCACCGGCAGTGCGTACATGCGCGAGCCGTGGGGCGTCAGCAAGATCTACGCGATCGACGATCCGCGCTATCGTGGCCTGCGGTACATCGAGCCCGAGTTGCTTACGCAGATCGTCGACGCTGCGACCGACAACGGCCTACAATTCACCGCGCACAGTGTGGGCGATGGCGCCGTTCACACGTTGCTCGATGCCTACGAAGCGGTCAGCAAGCAGAAATCGATCAAGCCGTTGCGTCATTGTTTGACCCACTCAAACTTCATGAGTAAAGAAGCGGTTGAGCAGGCCGTGCGATTGGGGGTCGTGATGGACATTCAACCGGCGTGGTTGTGGCTCGATACGCGAACGTTGCTCGCACAGTTCGGTTATGATCGGCTGCGATATTTTCAACCGCTGAAGAGTATTTTCGAGCAAGGGGGTATCGTCGGTGGCGGTTCCGATCACATGCAAAAGATCGGCTCGCTGCGGAGCGTGAATCCGTACAATCCGTTTCTTGGCATGGCGACGGCGATCACGCGGTTGGGCAAAGGCGTCGCCGAGCCACTGCATCCCGAGGAAGCCCTGAGCCGCGAGCAAGCGATCCGCTTCTACACGATCAATAACGCTCATCTGATGTTCTTGGAGAACGAAACCGGTTCGCTCGAGCCCGGCAAGCAGGCCGACTTTGTCGTGCTCGATCGCGATCTGCTGACGTGTCCGGCGAACGAGATCCGCGACACGCAAGCGGTCGAAACGTTCTTGGCCGGGAAGAGCGTGTATCGGGCGGAGGGGAAGGGTGAGTAGGTGAGGAAGTGAGGAAGTGTTCTTGGTTCATGGTGCTTAGTTCTTGGTTGAGAGATAACGCATCAAGAACCACTCTCCAAGCACTAAGCACTAAGCACTAAGAACTTACGAGACTGCCATGCTGCGAACCTGCTACCTGATCGCACTTCTGCTCGCGATCGTTGCTCCGGCTTGGGCCCAGTATCCGAACATCAAACTCGACTTGCCCGAACATGCCGTGGCGCGGCGAACGTCGCTCGTGACTAAGGTCGCGGCTGGGGCGAAGCAAACGTTCGCCAAGCTCGCTGGTCCCGGCTGCATTCGACATATCTGGTGCACCAACAATCGTGAAGACCACAAGAATCGCCAGGCGATCATCCGCATCTTTTTCGACGACAGTGACGTGCCGCACGTCGAAGCGCCCTTGGGTGATTTCTTCGGCGTGATGCATGGCAAAGCGTGGTACCCGATCGACACGGCCTTAATCTCGGTGCAGGCCAAGAGCGGTTACAACTGCTATTTTCCGATGCCGTTCGCGAAGAACGCCCGAGTCGAATTCGAGGCGGGCCCCGTCGATCAGGCGATCTATTGCCAAGTCGATTGGCACGAGTATCCCGATCAAGAGTTAAAAGAACCGCAACGATTTTGTGCCCGTTGGCGGCGCGAGTTCCCCACCGAGCGCTATGACGAGGACTACCTGCTGCTCGACGCGGTGGGGCCCGGCCGGCTCATCGGCTTCGTTTACGGCGTGCGACTGATTGATAACGTTGATCGTTGGAGTCACGGTGGTGCGGATAACTTGTACATTGACGGCGATGGCGATCGGCCGAGCTACGTGCGTGGCATCGGTGGCGAAGACGTGTTCGGCACATCGTACGGCGGTTCGCTGCACACGCCGCGCACACATCTCAACGCCGAGATGGCATACTACGAACAGATCGACGATGGCGGGGCGCGACCGTCGAAAGAAATCGTCGGCTATCGCTGGTTCCTCAACGACTCGATCGAGTTTCGCAAGTCGCTGCAAGTCCGGTTCGGTTGCATGAGCAACGATATTTGTAGCACCGCTTACTGGTATCAAGTCGGCGCGCCGCGATCGTTCTTCCGGCTGCCGGGGTTCGAGTATTTCGCCACGGGCAAAGACGCCAAGGAGATGCCGCGTGGCAAGTTCGACGAGCCGGCCCTGAACGCCGGATCGTGGCGCGTCTCGCCCGCCGGGACCGATGAACTTTTGACCACCGCGCTTCAACAGCGTCTGTCGATCACCGCGCCACTGCCGCCCGAGTGGATCAAGCGACCGTCGCTGCATGGGTTTCTCGATCTGGGACACGTCCATCGGCCCGAGAAGCGCGGCGTGGGCGTGTATCACGAAGGGGCTGCGTCGGCCCGAGCGGTGATCCAGGTGCCGACGGTGACCGCAGCGACGTTGCGTATCGGTTGGGACGACCGACTCGTCTTGCGGGTCAACGACCAAACGCCGCTCGACCTCGGGCATCGCGACAATTTCGGTCAGCGTGACGTGCGCGTGAATTTGCTCGCCGGGCGGAACGTAATCGACGCCACCTACTCGAACAGCAAGAATTTCAATCACGGTGGTTGGGCGTTCTCGTTGCGTGTCACCGCTGCGGACGGGACAGTGCTCCTGCCGCGCGGCGAGTAACCAGGCTCACAAAACGCTTGATTCTGCTCGCAAGTTGTCCGATCATCAGGGCCCTGCCTTCCCTGCTCGACCCGCTTGGCTTTTCTCTGGAGTGCGCTCGCATGACTCGCCGTACATCGTGGTTCGTGGTCCTGTTGCTGTTGTCGTTGGTCCCCTCAGCCTCGGCAGCTTGGAAAGCGGGTGCGGCCAAGATCAACATCACGCCCGACAAGCTGATGTGGATGAGCGGCTACGGCGGTCGCAATCATCCGGCCGAGGGCAAGCTCACCGACCTGTGGGCCAAGGCGCTCGTGATCGAAGACGAACAAGGCGGCCGCGCCGTGCTCGTGACACTCGATCTCGTCGGCATCGATCGAGACACGTCGCTCGCCGTGTGTAAAGAACTCGAACAGACGTATCAGTTGCGTCGCGATCAGGTCGCGCTCAACACGTCGCACACGCATTGTGGTCCGGTCGTGGGACGCAATCTCGGGGCGATGTACTTCATGGACGACGAGCAATGGAAACTGGTCGACGACTACGCCGTGATCTTGAAGCGCAAGATCGTGGCCGTCGTGGGTCAGGCGTTGCAGCAACGCGCACCGGCCGTGATCGAGTACAGCGAGGGCACGAGCGATTTTGCCGTGAACCGTCGCACGAACAAGGAAGCCGAGGTCCCGCAACTGCGCGAGCAAGGGGCGCTCAAAGGCCCGGTGGACCATCGCGTGCCGGTGCTGGCCGTCAAAGATGCGAATGGCAAGCTGCTGTCGGTCGCGTTCGGCTATGCGTGTCATGCGACCGTGTTGAGTTTTTATCAGTGGTGCGGCGATTATCCCGGCTACGCCATGGCCGAGCTTGAGTCGCAGCATCCCGGCGCGATCGCGCTGTTTTGGGCCGGTTGCGGCGCCGATCAGAATCCGTTGCCGCGCCGCGAAGTGAGTCTCGCTCAGTCTTATGGCAAGCGACTGACGCAGTCGGTCAACAAGGTCTTGCAGCAACCGTTGAAACCGCTCACCGGCCAGATCGCCACGCGCTACGCCGAGGTGGCCGTGCCGCTCGACACACTGCCGACGCGCGAGCAATTGCTAGCGCAAACGATGGACGCGAACAAGTACATCGCTCAGCGAGCGAAGATCTTGCTTGAGAACCTGAACAAAGGTCAGCCGTTGAGCGCGACCTACCCGTATCCGGTGCAGGTCTGGCATCTGGGGCCCGAACTGCGTTGGGTGGTGCTCGGCGGCGAGGTCGTGGTCGATTACTCGCTGCGGATTGCCAAGGAGTTGGGCGACCGACCGACGTGGATCGCCGGCTACTCGAACGATGTGATGGCGTACATCCCGTCGGTGCGCGTGCTCAAAGAGGGTGGATACGAAGGTGCATCGTCCATGATTTACTACGGCCTGCCGACCGTCTGGGCTCCGCCGATCGAAGAGCTCATTCTGGGCAAAGTTCATGAGCTGGCCAAGTAGGTACGTAGGATCGAACTGCTACCTCGACCCATGCGAGTTCACGCTTGACTGAGACACCGTCGACACCCGCCTATCGTTTGTCGCAACTGATCGCGTATGCGTTGGGGCTCGGAACTTGGGGCTTTGGCGGGCCAGTGGCACTCGTCGGGCACATGCATCGCGACCTGGTCGAGCAGCGCGGTTGGATCAGCGAGGCCGAGTACAAAGAGGGACTCACCCTCGCGCAGTTGATGCCAGGCCCCTTGGCGGCACAGCTCGCTATCTATCTCGGCTTCGTCCACTACGGCGTGCTTGGCGCGACGCTCGTGGGCGTGGCCTTTGTCGTGCCGTCGTTCTTGATGGTGCTCGCCCTCGGTTGGGCTTATGTCCACTTCGGCGGCTTGAGTTGGATGCAGGCCGTGTTCTACGGCGTCGGAGCGAGCGTGATTGCGATCATTGCTCTCAGTGCCTACAAGCTCACGCTCAAGACGATTGGCGCGGATCGACTGTTGGGGGCGATCTATCTGGCGAGCGCCGTGGTTACGGTGCTCACCGAGAACGAAGCAATTGCGTTCTTTCTGGGGGCCGGCGGGCTCGTGTGGCTCGTGCGGACACCACCACGGTTTCTGCGTCGCGACCGCCCGGGTCCAGCGAGTTTGCTCATCGCGCCGCTGGGTTTTGCCGCGCCGAGCATGCCCGTGGCCAGTCACGATACGCTCGTCGCGATCGCGCTCTTCTTCACCAAGGCGGGCTCGTTCGTCTTTGGTAGCGGCTTGGCGATCGTGCCGTTTCTCTACGGCGGTGTGGTCAAAGATTATGGCTGGCTCAACGATCAGCAGTTTCTCGACGCGGTAGCCGTGGCGATGATTACACCGGGGCCGGTGGTTATCACGGTGGGCTTTATCGGCTTTCTGGTGGGTGGCTTCCCGGGAGCGACGATCGCGGCGCTCGCCACGTTTCTGCCCTGTTATCTGCTCACGATCCTACCGGCCCCCTACTTCAAGAAACATGGT
>JAEUIL010000960.1 GCA_016794255.1 Planctomycetaceae bacterium
ACGAATCCCACCCCGGTCTCACCCGTTCCCGCCTCGGAGACCAACGCTCGATGATCCGCGCTTTGTCACTGCTCACGCTGTTCGCGGCAAGCTGCGCCTTGATTGCCGAAATCGCCCCGGCGGCGGACGCGGTTTTGCCGCCGATCGCCGAGCGTTTTCGGAACGTCGCCACCGACGGTCCGTATCCCGAAGTCCCCAACTTTCAACGGCATGTCGTCGCCCTGCTCGGTCGCCTCGGCTGCAATGGTCGCAGTTGTCACGGTTCGTTCCAAGGTCGCGGCGGTTTTCGGTTGTCGATGTTTGGTTACGACTTTGCCGACGATCATCAGGCGCTGCTCGCCGGCACTCCGCCCCGGGTCGACGCGAAGAGTCCATCCGCCAGTCAGATCCTGCTCAAGCCGACCAATGCCGACGAGCACGAAGGGGGTCAGCGATATGAAAAGGATGGTTGGGAGTATCGAGTATTGCGGGCCTGGATTGCCGGCGGGGCGAAGAACGACGCCGATCGCGCGGGCAAGATGATGCGCATCGAAGTCACCCCCGCCGAACTCGTGTTTCGCTCGCCCGGCACCAAGATCCAGATGCGAGTGATCGCCGTGTGGAGCGACGGCACGCGCGAAGACGTGACCTGCCTCAGTCGCTTTAGCTCGAACGACGATGATGTGGCTCAGGTGAGCGAGACAGGACTCGTGACTTCGCGCGGCAAAGGGGACACGCACATCATCGCCACTTACGACAACGCTGTCGACGCGACGCCGGTGATGATGCCGGTCACGGATCGTATCGACGAACACTATCCGCCGGTGCCGACGCCGACCAAGATCGACGAGCTGATCGTCAATAAACTGCGCAAGCTGGGTGTCGTACCTTCGGACGTTTGCACGGACGAAGAGTTCTTGCGACGCGTCAGTCTCGACATTGCCGGGACACTGCCGAATCCGCAGCAAGTGCGCGATTTCATTGCGGACAAGTCTCCTGATAAACGCAGCAAGAAGATCGACGAACTGCTCTCCACGCCGGCCTATGCCGTGTGGTGGACCACGAAGTTCTGCGACATCACCGGTCTGAACGGCCCCTTGCAGTTGGGCACGACCGAGTTTGGGCCGATGGTCACCGAGCAGTGGCGGGCCTGGATCGAACGCAAGCTGCGCGAGAATGTGCCATACGACAAGATTGTCGAAGGAATGGTAGTCGTCGTGAGTCGCCGGCCGGGCCAGACGTACGAGGACTATGCCCTGCAAATGTCGTCGTATGTCTTGAAGAAGGACCCGGTCGATTTCACGGCCCGTGACACGATGCCCAACTTTTGGTTTCGCGGCAACTTGGGGACTGCCGACGAGAAGGCGCTCGCGTTTGCCTACACGTTCATGGGCGTGCGACTAGATTGTGCTCAATGTCACAAGCATCCGTTTGATCGCTGGTCGCAACAAGATTTCAAACAGTTCGCCGCCATCTTCGACCGCGTGCGTTGGGGGGTGAGTCCCGAGTGCAAGCCGACCTACGATCAACTGCGGACTGACCTCGGCGTACCCGAGAAGCTGAACACCGCCGCCATTCGCCGGCAGACGTATTGGCGTTGGGCAGCCGAGGGGCGCATCGTGCCGTGGCCCGAGGTGTTCATCGCTCGTGATGGCGATTGGCAGTCGGGCGCGGGTGCCATGCAGCGCAAGAAAGAGGCCGGCGATGAAATCCAACCCAAGCTCTTGGGGGACGACGAGATCGACTTACGGCAGATCGACGATCCGCGCCGACCGTTGATGGCGTGGCTTCGCAAGCGCGACAATCCTTACTTCGCGCGATCGATTGTGAATCGCGTTTGGGCCCACTACTTCGGGCGTGGCATTGTCGAACCGGCCGACGATCTGAATCTGGGCAATCCACCGAGCAATCCCGAGTTGTTCGACGATTTGACCACGCGGTTCGTCGATCACGGTTACGACCTGAAGTGGTTGCATCGTGAGATCACGAGCAGCTTGGCCTATCAGCGTTCGTGGCGGGCGAATGAGACCAACCGCGCCGACGAGCGCAATTTTAGCCGGGCCATCATTCGCCGCTTGCCCGCCGAGGTGGCCGTCGATGCGATGTTGATGTCGACCGGACATTCAAAAACATCCGCCGTCTATGCCACGAACACCGCCAATCGACGGATCGGCGTGCAGGCCACGGCCGATTTGTCACGGACCGAATTCTCACTGGCCGTGTTCGGCAAGCCGCTACGGAATATCAACTGCGACTGCGAACGCGAGCAGCAACCGTCCCTCGCCCAAGCGATCTTTGTCCGCAACGATCAAGACTTGCACACGATGCTCGATCGCAAAGAGGGTTGGTTGGCCGAACTCGCTGCGAGCAAAGAGATCAACGAGCCCACCTGTCGCGACGAGTTGATCCGCACCGCGTATCTGCGGGTGCTGTCGCGTGAGCCGAGTGAGCGCGAGCTGAGTCGCTCGCTGAAACACTTGGAGTCGGTAGCGAACAATCTCGAAGGGCTCCGCGATTTGCTGTGGGCACTTTTGAACACACAAGAGTTTATCACGAACCATTGAACATAATATGGAAGTTAACCACAGAGTCACCGAGGCCACAGAGAAGAAGAAAGAGACAATGTGCCATGATTGGCTTCTTTACTTCTGACTCCCCATTCCGCAATCCCTCTCGGTGTCCTCTGTGGCTCTGTGGTTAACCTGTCTTCTCATCTGCAGAGTCTCGCCATGACCATTTCGCACATGCAATCACGTCGTCAATTGCTCCAAGCTGGTGTGCTCGGCGGCGTCGGTCTGATGCTGGCCGACTATCTGCGGCTGGCCGAGGCGAGCCCGCTCAAGCCCTCGGCCGAGGCGTGTATCTTCGTGCATCTCAAAGGTGGCCCGTCGCATCTCGACACGCTCGACATGAAGCCCGAGGCGCCGAGCGCTGAACAGGGCGAGTTCAAGCGCATCCAAACGGTCGTCCCTGGCTACGAAGTCTGCGAGCACTTGCCCCGGCTGGCGAAGTGGATCGATCGGTTCACGCTCATTCGTGGCATCTCGCACGCAGCCGGGGCTCATCCGCTGGCCAACGAGTATCTATTCACCGGCAATCGCCCGTCTCCGGCGGTTGTGTATCCGGCGATGGGTTCTGTCACCGCCAAAGAACTTACCACGCCCGAGGCGATCCCGCCGTTCGTCGCGATTCCGAACTCCGACATGGCCGCGGGCTTCTTGGGCGTCGGCTACGGGTCGTTCAAAACCACCTCGGTTCCCAAGTCGGGTCAACCGTTCGAGGTTCGCGGCTTGGCCGTGAGTGGCGGCCTGACGATCGACAAGATCAAGAGTCGCAACGAACTGCTGCGCGATCTCGATCAAACGTTCCGCACGACCGAAGCGAACAGCGCGGTGCTCGAGGGCCTCGATCGGTTCTCGCAAAAGGCGAACGAGATGATCCTCAGCGATCGCGCGCGGCAAGCGTTCGACGTGAGCCGCGAGTCGCCCAATATTCTCAAGCTGTTCGAGAAAGACGACGTGAGCCAGTCGTTGTTGCTGGCGGGCCGGTTGGTCGAACATGGCGTGCGATTCGTCACCGTGACCCAAGATGGTTGGGACACACACCTCGACAACTTCGTCGGCCACAAGAAGCTGCTCGGTCCATTCGACGCGGGGATCACCGCGCTAGTCGAGATGCTTGAACAAAAGGGGTTGCTGAACAAAGTGCTGATCGTGGTGACCGGCGAGTTCGGCCGCACGCCGACGATCAACAAACAAGTCGGTCGCGATCACTGGCCACGCACCATGTGGACGCTGGTTGCTGGTGGCGGGGCGAAACGCAACTTCTTCTTGGGCGGCACCGACAAGAAGGGGCATGCTCCCGACGACAGCACGCACCTCAAGCCCGACGACCTGGCCGCGAGCATCTATCACGCCCTGGGCCTCGATCCGCAACGCGAGTACTTCACGCCGAACGGTCGACCGGTGTTGCTCGTGCCCGAAGGGAAGGTGATGAGCGAGCTGTTTGCGTAATGCTTGCCGGACGAACTCAATCCAAGTAGGCTACAACCATGAGCCAACTTTCGCCGCAAAGTGAGCAGTTCCTCGAACAAGCCGTCGCAGCAGGCTGGTTTCCGTCCAAGGAAGCGGCTCTCGACGCTGCCGTTCGTGCCCTGCAGGATGCACGCGCCGAGTTGCCCTTGATTGCTGACGATCATCTCGATGCGGTCGAAGCGGGCCTCGATGAAGCTGACGCGGGCAAGTCGGCACCCTGGACCTCGCAAGATCGCGACACGATCCGCCAGCTGGGCAGGCAGCGCAGAGCTTCCGACTGATGACAAAGGTGCTACGTACACCTCGGGCAATCGACGATCTCGTCGAGCTTTGGTCCTACATCGCCAAAGATAGCGAACCAGCCGCCGATCGGATTCTCGCTGAGATCGAAGCCGCGTTTCATCTGCTAGCCAAACATCGTGAGCTGGGCGAGCGTTGTCGAACGCGCAGCTCTCGGACCGCCCGACGTTTTATTGTCCGCTCGTGGGTCGTCTATTATCGAGCCCATTCCACCGGTGGCATCGAGATCATCCGAGTTTTACATGCCGCCCGATCCCACGACGAGTTGATCTGATTCTTGTTTGCTTCGCGAGCGGATCGCGTCGTTTCAATAGCACTGCTAGCAGCTCGTTTAACTGCCCTAGAGCCACCAACCGAGTTGGGCTATCTTTCAGGGCCCGAAATTCTGACCGCAAGTGATGGTCGCTGCGCAGGTTCGGTCGCCGCACATGATGCTCAAGGAGGAGCTTCGTGTCACTCAAGCGAATGCTCATCATTGGTGCCGCACTGTATTTCGGCGGCACGATGTACGCGGGTCAAAGCTGGGGACCGCTCGAACCGCTACGCAAAGTGTTCGTCGAGTTCGCCGAGACCACGCAGCACACGACGCCCGCCTATGTGCCGCTGCCGAATCGCACGCGCGATGCCGTACGCGTCGCCTCGTTCAATATCCAAGTCTTCGGCGAACAAAAGCTCGGCGATCAGGCCGTGGTCGACGTGTTGCTCAAGACACTGCGTTCGTTCGATGTCATTGCCATTCAAGAAGTCCGCTCCGAACGGCAGGATTTGCTCCCGCGGTTTGTCGAGATGCTGAACCTGACTGGCGGTCATTACGATTTTGCGATCGGCCCGCGATTGGGTCGCTCCAATAGCAAGGAACAATACGCCTACATCTTCGACGCGGCGAGCATCGAGATCGATCGCGGTTCGCTTTACACGGTCGACGATCCCGACGATCTGTTGCATCGCGAGCCATTTATCGCCGGTTTTCGGGTGCGTGGCTTACCGCCCGAGCAGGCATGGACCTTTACGCTCGTAAACATCCACACCGATCCCGACGAAGTGCAACGCGAACTGAGCGTTCTCGACGACGTGTTTCGCGCCGTGCGGAACGATGGCCGCTTCGAGGACGACATCATCTTGCTCGGCGACCTGAATGCCGACAGCACTCACTTGGGCGAGTTGGGCCAAGTGCCGTATCTCACCAAGGCAATCGTTGGGCAGCCGACCAACACGCGTCACACGCATGGCTACGATAACCTTCTGTTCGACTCGCGGGCCACGACCGAGTTCACCGGTCGGGTCGGCATTGTCGATCTGATGCGCGACTTCAATCTTTCCGAGGCCGACGCGCTGCGGGTGTCGGACCATCTGCCGATTTGGGCCGAGTTCAGTTTGCGCGAAGGGGGCGATCCCGGTCGCGTGGCTGCACAGCCTGGGGTGCCGGCTCGGTAGCATTTGAGCGAGATCGCGGACACAGCTTCGCTGATAGTGTGACTCGCTCGCAAAATTCTCCGGCGCTGGCCATCTTGCCGTTTGCCTCGCCCTACCTTGCTTCGCTAGGATCGCCTCGTCACGTGGACGGTATCCCGCGAGCCTGAGGAACATTTGCCTCGGGTATCGACAGAGCCCGACGTGGTTGGCTGCTCAGTGCTGAGTCGCCTGCCGCGGCGGGCTTTTTTCGTGCGCGTGACGTCCGTTGTGTTTCCCGCTTGCCACTCCGAGGCCGCGACCATGTGGGCTGAACTCAACACGCTGCCGCTCCTACCCGACATTAGTAACCTCACCGCCACGGCCGTGCTCGGCTGGTATGCCTGGCACACGGTTTCAAAAACGATCCCCGAGGTCGTGAAGGCTTTTCGCGACGAGATCGCCGCCTCACGAGCCGAGTGTCGCGGCGATCGGGAAGCGCTCTATCACGAACTCGCCGCTGAACGGCAACAGCGGCACAACGATCACATCGCGATCGCGCAGGCGCTCGACGATCTGTCACAGCGAATCGCGGCACGAATGAATTGAAGACCTCAACGCACAACATCCATCTCAAACCAGGAGTCCGCCCATGTCCACGACGATTGCCATTCCCATGCTCGCGGCCGATCGGCTGCAACGCCTCAGCCGTCTTGCGAAACTCATGCAGTTGCTACGCACGTTCAGCGGCCCGCTCACCACGCCCGAGAATCTGCGTCAAGCGCTCAATACCTTGCTCGAAGTCGCGGGTCTGGTCGGACTCGACGACGAATGGGTCAACCGGCTGGAGCAAATCCTTAGCGACGAGAATGTGTTCCAGATCGTTTTAGCTGTCGTACGCGCGTTGTCCGGTTGGAGCGGCGCGGTCGACAGTGGTAATCAACTGCGCGTGTCGAGCGTCTCGCAACAGGTCACGGTTCACGCCCAGTCGTTTGTCGATTGGCTGCCGATCGTCGTGCAACTGCTGCAACTCTTGCGTCAATTGCGAGGTGACGCATGAACGGCGAGCATCGCTTTCGTCTGCCCCCGTATCGCGTTGAGAGTGTCACCGTGGCGCTCGCCGAAACGGTCGATTGGGGTTTGAGCAACTACCAAGTCCCGCAGCAATGGCGCGACACCCGCGGGCAAGGCGTGCGCGTCGCGGTGCTCGACACGGGCGTCGAGGAACAGCATCCGGACCTGAAAGACGCGATCGACGAAGCCCGCGACTTCACGGGCAGCATGTTCGGACCGAGCGATCGGGCCGGACATGGCACGCACGTCGCGGGCACGATCGGCGCACGTCGCAATCAAACCGGCGTGATCGGCGTGGCACCCGAGTGCCGCTTGCTGATCGGCAAGGTGCTCGGCGACGATGGCAGTGGCCGTGATGATCAAGTCGCTGCCGGCATCGATTGGGCGTGCGACTCGGGTGCCGACATCTTGTCGATGAGCCTTGGCTCACCCCAGCCGAGTGCAGCGATCGCGGCGGCGATTCAACGCGCGGTCGCCAAAGGCAAGTTTGTCATCTGTGCGGCCGGGAACTCCGGTCGGCCCAACTCGGTTGACTACCCGGCCAAGCTGCCCGAAACGGTTGCGGTGGGGGCGGTAGATCGTCACGGCCGAACGGCCCGCTTCTCGAGCCAGGGTGACGAGGTCGACATCTGCGCACCGGGCGAGGATGTGTTGTCGACGTATCTCAATGGCAGCTACGCGAAACTCTCGGGCACGAGCATGGCCACGCCGTTCGTCAGTGGCGTCGTGGCGCTGATGCTCGCCAAACATCGCCTCAACGGCGGTCAAAGCCCGATCCACAACAACCAGCAGTTGATTGCCCATCTGCAAAGGAGCGCCACCGACGCTGGTCCCACGGGCAAAGACCCGAGCTACGGCTATGGCCTAATCGATCCGGCCTTGGTGCTTCAGGTCGCGACGCCGGTTGTCGCAGGTCCCGAGTTCCGCATCGCTCCGATTCAAATCAACGGCGTGAGCGGCGCGCTGGTGTTTGTACCCGAGGGAAACCATGTCTAGGTGGTCACACATGTCTGCATTGCTCTATTCCTGGGGAATTGCGACGGCGTTGTTCGCAGGACCGGCGGCGCTTGCGGATCCGCGCGGCGAGTTGCAAGCGGCGCTCGTGGATCTGCAAACCCGTGTCGCTCCGGTCGAACAACCGACGACGCGCTACGTGTCGCTCTACGCCATCGAGCGCGAGCGTTGGAGCGATACACTCGCCGCGCTGTCGTTTGTCCTCAATAGCGTGAGCTGTAGCTCATCGTTGATCAAACCGGAGGTTGTGCCTGATACCGCTGGCCGAATCGTGCGGGTCTCACTCGCCCGCTATGGGATCTCCACCGCCGCGTGGGAAAAACTGGCCACGATCGATCCGTACTGGCATTTGCGCACCCAAGTCGTCGATCCCACGGCAACGAAGTCGAAAGAGCAAATCCGCGAGGTGTTTACCGACGGCGGTTGGGTCGGACTCGAGGCCGCCGCTGAGTTCCGCCAGCTCACGTTGAGTGGCGGCGCGATGCTCCGCGCCGATCATTTCCTGTTTAAGGCGACCACGACACTCGATGGCGGCGCGTATTACGACCTTGCCGGCATCGCCGAAACCGAGGCCGAGTTTTTGCAGTCGATCGGCATTGATGTCGACACGATCGATCGCTTGCGGGCCGACGAAGGCGCAAACCTGATTCACTCGCAAGTCACGTACAAGGTACGACGCTTGTTGCGGCGACAAGGACCGCTCGGCGGCGTTTGGCAGACATATGATGTCAAAGCCTCGACCGCCGAACGCGATCCGTTCCGCAATCCGTTCGACTTCACGTTCGATGCGGGCGAGTACATCACGGCTAAGAAGAATGGCCTGCATCTGTTCGCGCTCTTCGACAATCAGGGACGGCGACAAGACAGCGTGCCCGACGTGATCGCCAAAGACACGAGCGATCGACGCGGCGCGGGCATCGTCGTGCCGATGATCTCGTGCGTGCGCTGTCATATCGAAGATGGCTTGCGTCCGTTCGTCAACGATCAGCGGCGGCTACTCGCGGGTCGTGTCGATTTGTTTGTCGACAAGCCCGAGAACGCCGAGCGATTGACGGCCTTTTACGAAACCAACATCGGCAAACGCCTGCTGCGCGATCGCGATGATTACGCCGAAGCGGTCCAAGCCTGCTGTGGGCACACTTCCGCCGAGATCGCTGGTCTACTCGCCGATGCCGTCGCCACGTACGCCGATCTGCCGGTGACTACCGAACAAGCAGCCCGTGAGTTGGGCTTGCCCGCGGCGTCGCTCGCAACCGTGTTGTCCAGCTCGCATGATCCCGTGCTGCTCGCCTTGTGTGAAGGTTTGACCGTGCAACGTCAGCAGTGGGAAGCGAGTTTCGCCGAAGCGGCGTTGTTGGCCGCGGGCATTCGTATCTCGTCTCAAGCCAAGGAGTAGATCATGTCACGTCGTGTGGGAGTTTGCGTGTGTCTCGGTCTGGTGTTCATGGCCAGCTCGCTCGCCTGGGCCGGAGGTGTTTGCCAAACGTCGGCAGTCGTGCAGGCGAATTCGCTCGTGCAAGCCAGCTCGTTGACGATCGTGCCCTTTGCGATTCCGGTCGCGGTTCCCGTGGCCACGGTCGCCAATCCGGCGGTGTTTTACAGCTACCAACAGCAAGCGGGCGTGAACGTCTCAAGCTCGGCTGCGTCGACGGTCAAGCCCGCCGCAGTTTCAACCGATGCCG
>JAEUIL010000961.1 GCA_016794255.1 Planctomycetaceae bacterium
AAGTGACTCGGGCAATGTACCGGTGGTCGTTGGCAAGCTGGTCAAGACTGATCGTTCGAGCGGCGAAGTTCGTCTGAGCAGCGTTCCCGGCACGTTCTCGGGCAATTTGGGCATCATCGGTGCTGACGGCCTTGTGACCGACTAGTGCGGAAATGCACGCAAGTGATGATCTCATGGGATTATCACGCGTGATTCGCGCCGCGGTGGGTTATTCTGAAACAAATGCAGGGCGTGACTCGCGTGACCAACGTGGGTCCGCCCTGCGTCTGTTCAGGACGAGCAACAATTCCACTATGCGGCTTGGCTTGGCTCTTGATAATCGATTGCTGTTGCAACTAAATTGAAACAACGCCCATGCTTCCCGTCGCCTGGATACCGTTGACGCTTACCTTCGTGGCCGTGATCCACGATCTGCGCACGCGGGAAGTTCCCGACTGGATTAGCGTGGTGGTGTTGGTCGGTGGCGTGATCGCCACGGCGCTCGGTAGTGGTGCCGAGACGTGGTCGTCGTTCGTGCTGGCAACGCTCGTCGCGGCGATCATCGGATTCACCTTGTTCGCCCTCGGCGGCTGGGGTGGAGCCGATGTGAAGTTGCTGGTCGCACTCGCCGGTTGGCTCGGGTTGGGTGGTTTGCTCGCCGTGATGTTTTGGATGGCGATCGTCGGTGCCGCGCTAGCCATTCTCTACCGGCTACGAGGCGCGTCGACGTTGCCCTATATACCCGCGATCGCCGCGGGCCTGTTGATTCACATCGTCTGGCCGGATGCCTTGACGCACTTGGTCCGAGGATCGGATTGATTGAGGTGGGACGATGCGTGGTCGTGGAACTCAGAATCGAGGGCTCTCGCCGGCAGTCATGCTGTTGGTCGTGCTGCTGGTGCTCGTAGTCGGTGGCGTGGGAACGATCGGCACGCTGATCGCGACCGGCGTCATTGATCTGAACAATCTGCCGTGGTCGGTAAAGGTGATCGAAAAGGATCCGAACGAAGGCAAGATTCCCGTCATTGTCGCCGGACGCGAGATCGAACGATACGCCAAGATCACCAGCGAGCATCTCACCGATCCCGCGACGAACCAATACAGCGTCACGCATTTTGATCCGAAATCGATCCAGCCCGAGTGGCTGCGCGGTTATGACCAGATTCTGGGCCGGGTGCTGAAACGTGACAAAACGCCGGGCAAAGTCTTTACCGAGGCTGACTTTTACCCGGTGGGCACTGCCGCGGGACCCGTCGCGGGCATCCCGGCGGGCATGGTCGGCGTGACCGTCGATCCGAAGAAGATTCAAGGCCTCGAACAGCTCGCGATTGGCGATCGGTTCGACATTCTTGCTAGTGTCGCGCACGAAGCAACTCCGGCAGCCGGTCGGGTGCGACCGCCCGAGCAGAATAACCGTCCGCAGCGTGGTCCAGTGTTGCCGGTCTCGGACTCCGGCACGACCATCAAGGTGCTGGTGACCAGCGGCGTGGTCGTGCAGGTCGGCAAGGAGGCGATGGTCGCGGTCGATCCGGCCGAGTCCGTCGCCCTCACGCGCTCGCTGGCCGCGGGGTTGGCGTTGTTCTGCACCGCGCGCTCGGGTCAACCGGGCGACACGGTCGACGACGAATTGGTGCCGCCCGAGCCGCCCAAGCCCACGAACGTGGTGCGAATCGAATCGATCAAGAATCGTGAGTTCGGCGAAGAGACGTTCTACATCATTCCCCGGCCGAATCAGGCCCCCAGCAGCATGGCCAAGCAGCCGTGAGGGATGGTCGCGGCGGCAGACGTGATTACTGTGGAAGGTAGTTCGTGTTTGGTGTTTAGTTTTTGGTGTTTGGTTCATTGCACGAAGGTGACCTCGCAGACGCCAAGCTCGCTGGCACAAAACACAAAACACCAAATACCAAACACCCACAACTACCCCCGTGTCCAACCCGCAACCTCACGTCTTGATCGTCGGTGCCGAGCCCAAGTTCCTGCAAGAACTTGAGTCCGCGATGGGTGCGCTCGCAGCCCCGCGACCGGTCGTGCATCAGGTCGACGACTATCGCCGCGCGGTCGAGGCGGCGCGGACCCGGCATCCCGAGTTGGCACTGGTGCAAATGGGCGTCGACTGGCAAGAGCTCAAAACGCTTGCACGCGAAATGCAGGCCGCCGCGCCCGGCACCGCCATCGTGGGTGTCTATCGCCAAGGGGCCGTCGATTCAGAGATCGGCGAGAGTGCAGCGCTCATCGAGTCGATCCGCGCCGGCGTGCAAGATTTCATCCGCCGTCCGGTTTCGAGTAAAGACCTCGAGCAACTGTTCGAGCGCATCGCCACGCGCCCCTCGGCTCAATCGCCGTCGCTCGGCAAGATCGTCGCCTTCGTGAGCAACAAGGGTGGCGTCGGCAAATCGACGCTGGCGATCAACACCGCCACGGGCCTCGCCAAGCGCCATCCCGATCGCGTGCTGCTGATCGACTCGTCGTTTCAGATGGGCGTGTGCGCGTCGATGCTCGATTTGCAAGCGACCACGACCATGGCCGACGCGCTGCGGGAACAAGAGCGACTCGATACGACTTTGCTGCGACAGTTGACCGTCGTTCACCCATCGGGCTTGCATCTGCTCGCCGCGCCGAACGACGCCGTGGTCGCCGCCGAGATCGACGACGCGCTCATGACCCAGGTGCTCACGCTCGCGCGCCGCGCATACGACTATGTGATCGTCGACACTTTTCCGCTGTTCGATCGCATCGTGATGGCCGTGCTCGATCTGTGCGACCGTTGTTACATCGTGCTCGAGAACACCGTGCCGACCGTGCTCAGCGGCGTGAAGTATGTCGAACTGCTCGATGGCCTGGGGGTCGAAGCCGAGCGGCAACGTGTGATTCTCAACCGCAACTTGTCAGGAGCGGGCAATCCGACCGCAGCCGACGTGGCGCGGCGGCTCAATCGGCCGGTCACGCATGTGTTGCCGTACAGTCGCAAGGTCGTAGCTGCGGCCAATCTCGGTGAGCCGTATGTCATGCGCGGGCAAACCTGGTGGGGCTTCGGCCGCGCCATGAGGCGGTTGATCGATGACGTCGAAGCGATCCGCACCACGGGCAACGAGCCGGTCGTAGCCAAGGCAGTGGCCAACGATGTCGAGGAGCCCGCGTCGTGAACGATGATTCAACCGAATCGCTGACGCCGCGTGAACGGCTCGCTCGCGCCGCTTTTCAGGTGCCGTCATCGCGTCTGCGCACTTCGAAACAAGCGTCGCCCGCCACCGAAGCCACGCGTCCCACGTCGACCGGTGCGAACAAGCCGCCGGCGCGGACCGAGTATCTGACGATCAAGTCGGAACTCCACAAACGCTTGCTCGACGAGATCGACGACATTGAACTGGGCGGCGAGACCGACGCGACCGTCGCCACGGCTGTGCGCGCGTTTGTCGATCGAGTGCTCGATCAAGAAGAGCTGCCAATCAACGACGCCGAACGTCGTTCGCTGGCCGAGGATCTGCTGCAAGAGACGATGGGCGTGGGCCCGCTCGCGCCGCTGATGGCCGATCCGGCGGTGACCGATATTCTCGTCAACCGGTTCGATGCGGTGTATGTCGAGCGTTACGGGCAGCTGGAAAAGACCGACGTCCGGTTTCGCGACAACGATCATCTCGTGCGGATCATTCAGCGGATCGCCGCCCGCGTGGGCCGCCGTGTGGACGACTCGTCGCCGATGGTCGACGCTCGTCTGCCGGACGGTAGCCGCGTGAATGCCACGGTCCAACCGATCACGCTCGACGGCCCGACGTTGTCGATCCGCCGCTTTGGCCACCACCGCCTGCGTCGCGACGAGCTCTTGCGTCTGAAAATGTTCTCGCCCGAGATGATGCAGTTGCTCGAACTCGCTGTGCGTGGCCGACGCAATGTACTCGTCTCCGGCGGCACCGGCTCGGGCAAGACCACGTTTCTCGGCGCGGTCGCTGAGGCGATTCCGTCCAACGAGCGAATCATCACGATCGAAGACGCCGCCGAGTTGCTGCTGCCGCAAGAGCATGTGATTCGCATGGAAACGCGACCGGCGAATGTCGAAGGACGCGGTCGGATCGCAGCTCGGGACTTGGTCGTCAATGCGCTGCGGATGCGACCGGACCGAATCATCGTCGGCGAAGTGCGCGGGCCCGAGGCGCTCGACATGTTGCAGGCGATGAACACCGGCCACGATGGCAGTTTGACCACGGTCCACGCCAACACGCCGCGCGATGCTCTGGCGCGGATCGAGACGATGGTGCTCATGGCGGGCCACGAATTGCCCAGCCGCGCGATTCGCGAGCAGATGGTCTCGGCGCTCCATTTGATCATTCAAATTCGCCGCTACGAGGATGGCGTGCGCCGTGTCGAGAGCATCGCCGAAGTGATCGGCCTCGAAGGTTTGACGCCGCAGATGCAAGACATCTTTCGCTTCGAGCGGCATGGCAAGAAGGGACGCATCGTCGAAGGGGCGTTCGTGGCCACGGGCGTCGTGCCGCGCATGGTCGACGATCTGCGCGACCGCGGCTTGCCGATCGATCTCAAAATCTTTCAGAAGCCGACAGCCACGCTATGACACCGATCATCGCGCTAGTGGTGTTTACCGCGGCTGTGATCGGCGGCGGCATGTATTTGGCGGCACTCGCACGTGCCAAGCGGATTGCGGCCGAACGGCTGTCGTTGCCCGACGTCGACGAGCGCGTTCAACCCGCCGTTCGTCATCGCATTTTCGCGCGGCGGCATTATGTGCTGCCCTGGATCGTCGCGGCGGCGGTGGCCGTGATTCTGATCGTGCTGGTCGGTCTGCCGTCGATTTATGCCGTGGCGTTCGCCGTCATTGTCGGGCTGCTCGGCGGTCAGGTCGACAGCATGTTGCTGGCCCGCAAGCAAGATCGCATTGAGGTGCAACTGGCCGACGCGATCGATTTGATTGTCAGTGCCTTGGGCGTTGGAGCGACATTGCAGAGCGCCCTGGAAAATGCCTTACGCGATATGCGAGCACCGTTGCGACCGGAGTTGGAGGATGTCGTCGTGCGTTGGCGCTACGGCGACGAGCCGGCTCAGGTGCTTGGCGCACTCGCGCATCGCGTGCCGCTCGAGACGTTTCGTTTGTTCGCCACGTCGTTGGCGGTCAATCACGAGGTAGGTGGTAGTCTAGTGCAGACGCTGGCCTCAGTCGGACGCACGATTCGCAACCGCATCGAGATCACCCGACGGCTGCGGGCGTTGACGATGCAAGGTCGCATTTCGGTCGCCGCGATTCTGATCGTCACCTACGGCCTAGCCGCGATCATGTGGCGAAACGAACCGGACCGCATGGCCGGGTTCTTGCTATCGACCGTCGGTCAGTGGCTCGTTGCCATCGCGATGGTGTTGCAAGGGCTGGGGATCGTGTGGATTGCGGCGCTGTGTCGGCCGAAGTTTTGATAGACAGTTCTTGGTGCTTGGTTCTTAGTGCTTGGTTGTTGACGGAGGGTGAACTCGCCTGTAATTCGACATTCGTGCTTCGACATTCCTTCGTCATTTAGATTTCGACATTCGTCATTTTCCTCCCCATGTCTCCCCTCCAACTCATCGTTGTCGCGTGGATCGCCGGCCTGTTCGGGCTGGGCGTCTTCGTGCGCGGTTGGTTGCGGCAGCGACGGTTGCAAGAGCGGATCTTTGCGGCTGACGTGCCGGATACACTGGTCGATGACGACGTGCAAGGGTGGCTCAGCTACTGGCTCTACACGGCCGGTTATCGCGGACCCAATGCGACCACGTTGTTCGTGCTCGCCACGCTCGTCATGTCGGCAATTGGCATCGCGCTGGCAACGTTTACTTACTTGAGCGGGGCCGTCGACATCCAGGTGCAGCTGCTCAGTGCGATTCCTGGCGCGGTGGGCGAGGTGCTGATTCCGCTCGCCTATGCCAGTCCGTTCACGCTCGCGTTTCTCTGTGGCGGCGCGCCGTGGCTCGTAGTCCGCGCGGCGCGGCGGAAACGCGTGCAAGAATTTGAACAAGACCTGCCGCTGATGCTCGATCTGCTATCGACCCTGGCGAGCGCCGGTCTCGGCTTCGACGCCGGTCTCGATCGTGTGCTGGATGTGATGGAGCCCGAGCGCGCGTTGCCGCAAGAGTTCCGCATGTTTCAACGTGACACGCTGGCCGGTCGAGCGCGAATCGACGCCCTACGGCGGCTGGGGCGGCGTGTGAATCTGGTCTGGTTCTCGGCGTTCATCTCAGCTGTCGTACAGGCCGAGCAGATCGGGGCGGGCTTGGCTCAAGTGTTGCAAACGCAAGCGGTCGATCTGCGTGATCGACGTCGCGAGCAAGCTCTCGCGATGGCGATGCAGATCCCGATCAAGCTGCTCGTGCCGCTCATCTGCTGTTTCTTTCCCGGCTTGATGACCGCGATTGCCGGACCGGTGTTCTACGGTCTGTTTCAAATGTTCGACTCGATCGCCCGCAATGTGGGAAATAGCTGATGGCCGCGCGACGTGTCATTGCCGTGGTCGATGGTCGCACCATCTGTGACGAGTTGATTGTGGCGGATCGGTTCTGGTCACGACTCGTCGGATTGCAGTTTCGCCGGTCACTCGCCACCGGCCAAGGACTGCTGCTCACGCCTTGCTCGTCGATTCACACTTGTTTCATGCGATTTGCCATCGATCTCATCTGGCTCGACGAGACGCAGCAAGTGGTCGAGTTAAGTCCGAACATCGCCCCGTGGCGATTCGTGATCCCGACTCGGTCGGCCCGTGCGGTGCTCGAGTTACCCGCCGGAAGTTCGCTGCCTGCGGTGGGTGAACAGCTAGCCGTCGTGTAGCCGCTAGCAGCTAGCGAGTCCGTTTTCTCTCACATTCCGTTACGAATGGGCAAAGTTTGGCGGCGTGAGTACCGATAATGTCGACGCCACCGGTAAACTCTGCGCCGTTGGCCAAAACTTAGCCACGGATAAACTCGACGCATCTTATCCAGTTGTGCATCGAGCCCTAGCGACGGTTCCAAGCGGAGCGGAAGCCACCGTAATGTCGGTCCTCTCGCTGAAACTGCAAGCGCTGCGGAAGCTCGCCCGTCGACGACTCGTGCGTCACGGCTTGCTCGTGCTCTGCGCGGGACTGGCGGTTCAGGGCTGGGCAATTGCGACCGAGCCGCTGTTGTCGAACGTCGATAGCGGAGTGGTGCCGACACCAGCGTTGCCAGCGACGCCTGCCCTGCGGCCACTCTCATCGCGCGAACTGTCCGGCGGGACAACCTTGACGGCGGTGCCGGCTGAGTCGCCCGCTGCGACCGAAACGACAACTCCGCCTGTGTCGCCGATACGTCCCGCACCAAAAATCCGCTTGGCGCAAGTACAACCCCTCCCCGCGCCGCAACGGGTCGAAGTGACTCGTCCGGAACCGGTACCCACGTCGCCGCAGCAGAACCCCGCGCCGATGTTCGGTCCCGGCCTGCAACGCTTGCCGCTCTTGGGCGACACCGCGGGCGACAGTTCGATCCCGGCCGCGTCGGCACAGACGAAAACCAAGTACGCCCAGTTCGTCGACCCTGATCTGGTGCAGCCCGAGGATACGCTGCAACTGATCGAAGGGCGCACGTACATTTTGAAGTTCAAGCAGCCCCCGAAGCGTTATCAAGTCGACGATACGATCGTGCAGTCGGATCTGATCTCGCCGCAAGAGATGAGTTTGCGTGGTGTCTCGCAGCAGCAACAAGGCAACACCAACCAAGGGGCTGCCGCGCGTTCGACCGTGTTGAATCTGTGGTTCGACGATCCGAACTCGCCCGAGCGTCAAAGCGTGCTCAGCTACTTGCTGATCGTGCGACCCGATCCCGACACCAAGCTGCGGATGGAGCAACGCTACAAAGCGCTCGAAGAAGAAATCAACCGCCTGTTTCCGAACAGTCACGTCAAGCTAAGCTTGGTCGGCGATCGCCTCGCAGTGCGTGGTGAAGCGAAGGACATTGTCGAAGCTGCCCAACTGTTGCAACTCGTGGCGGCCAACGCGCCGAACAACACCAATGTGGAACCGCTCAACGTCGGCGGGTTGAATCTCTTCGTCAATCCAGCGAACGTGGGCCAACCGACGATCAACACACCGGGCGAGGCGAACGGCTTGCTCGAGTCGCTCGCCCAACGCAATCCGAATCTGATTAACTTGCTGCGCGTCAGCGGCGAACAGCAGGTGATGCTCAAGGTGACGCTGGCCGAGATCAATCGCACCGCCGCTCGCGCCATCGGCGTCAACTTTAATGTCAGTGGCGATAGCGGCCTAACGTTCGCTTCGATCCCCGGTGCAACAGGCCTCCTGCCCGTTGCCGGTGCCGGAGCGTTGCCCGGTGGCATTCGGATCAATCCGGTCCAAAATGCTGCGCGTGGCGGCAACTTGCTCGTCAATCAAGGTGACTTCCAACTAGCCGTCAATGCGTTGAGTCAGCTTGGCATGGCCCGCACGTTGGCCGAGCCCAATCTGGTCGCGCTCAACGGTCAAACCGCTAGCTTTCAGGCAGGTACCGACATTGCCGTGCAGAACTTGGCCGGTGGCCAGGGGGTCGTGCTCAACGGGTTCTCGCAAGTCTTCGCCGGGATCACGCTGAACTTCACGCCGCTGATCACCGATCGCGATCGAGTCCGACTGCGGATGGTCGCCCAGGTTGGTGCTCAGAGTGGCACGAACGCGGCCGGGCCGAACATCACCCAACGCACCGTGCAAACCACGGTCGAACTACGAGATGGTCAAACCTTGGCGGTCGCGGGGTTATTGGCGGCCAACTACAACAACAGTTCGAACGGCTTTCCCTTCTTCGGTGACATTCCGGTCGTCGGGCGATTGTTTCGGCAAGACACGACGAATAAGACCGAAAACGAGCTGATGATTATCGTCACGCCAACGCTCGTGCATCCACTCGAATGCGACGAACAACATCCGCTGCCGGGCGACGACACGTTCGAGCCCAGCGACGTCGAGTTCTTTATCAAAGGCCGCCTCGAAAGTTTGCGCAGCGAAGATTATCGCGACGGGGCTCGCACCAGTTGGGATCGCATGCGGGCCTATCGTTGGTGCGAGCAGAAGTTCATCATCGGTCCTCACGGCCATTCCGACGGGAAGTACTAAACCATGACTCCTCTTGGCGATACGCAAAGTAGCCGAACTCGCCAGAGTTCGGGTGGCAGCCCAGTCACACAAGGCCCGAACTCTGGCGAGTTCGGCTACCTGAGACGTACGACAGTTCGATTAATGTTTTCCAGACGAACATGGCTGACATTGTCGCTGGGTTGTCTGCTCTCGACGAGCGGCTGCCAGTGGTGGGCGTGCAACCCGCGTGGTTGCCCCGATATTGAACTCGGAGCAATGCCGATGCGCCCCGGCTGGTTCAACGAGCAATGGCGGGCCTCGCAGTCGCACAAGGCACAGCTCGATCGCTACGTCATTCACCAATATGAATGGCGACTCGGCGGCTCGACGCTCGGACCCGACGGCGAACGGCACCTCGACTGGCTGGTCAAGTCGCTGCCGGAGCTCACGGGCGATCAGCCCGCACCGATCTGCATTGCCGACAGCGACGACGCACAACTCAACGACGATCGCAAAGCGACCGTGGTCGCCGAGTTGGCCGAGCGTGGCGTCCCCGACGCCGAGTCGCTGGTCACGATCGGCATTCCGCAGGCCGAGGGCTTGTACGGACAAGAAGCGGTTCGCGCCGGTACACAGCGACAACTCGGCATCGGTGGTTTCGGCGGAGGTCAGGGTGGTTTGGGTGGCGGAGGTCTCGGGACCGGGGGCCTCGGCGCGGGCGGCCTGGGCGGCGGTGGCGTAGGTGGCGTCGGCGGCATCAACGGCGGAGGCGGTTTCGGCGGCGGAGGTTTCTTCTAGCGTTCTACGACCATGCCTACACCGGGTCTCCAGGCCCGTTGCAGAATCTGTGAAAGGACCGGACGGGCCTGGAGACCCGTCCTACGGAAGAGTACGGGCCCCGAGTAACTCGCCATGCAATTTTCATTCAAACTCGCCCTGATCGTCACGCTCTGCGGCTCGGTGGCTGGCTGCCATACGTTGGGTCTGCGCGAGGCGCAACAGCCGCTCGCCGAAATACCGCTGGGCGATGCGCCGATGCAGGCCACGAAAGAGATGCCGGCTAAGGAAGCGAGCAAGGTTTGCTTGGCGACGGCGAAGAAGATGGACGAAGGGGGCCGCGACGCCGAAGCGGTCAGCATGTATCTCCGCGCGCGGGAGCACGATCCGTCGGTCGACGTGTCCGCGCGGCTGGCGGTGCTCTACGATCGTTTGCAACAGTCGTCGGCGGCGCAGGCCGAGTACCGGCGCGCTCTCGATAAACATCCCAAGAACGCCGATCTCTGGAATGACTTTGGCTACTTCCATCTCAGCCGCGAGAATTACCCCGAGGCCGAGAAACATTTCCGCCGCGCTTTGGAGTTGAAGCCGAAACACGCCCAAGCGACGAACAACCTGGCGCTCGCCCTCGGCTATCAGCAGCGACACGCCGAGTGCTACGCCTTGTTCGAGAAGAGCATCGGCGCTGCGGCGGCGCATTCAAACTTGGGCATGATCCTCGCTCAACAGGACCGACTGGACGAAGCGGCAGTCGAGTTCCGCGCGGCACTCGCCGAGCAACCCGATCTCAAACAGGCCCAACACATGCTTGCCTATCTCCAGGCCGACGACTCCCGGGCCGTGGCGAGCGATCAGTAACCATCATGCCGTTGCTGCTCTTCGGCTCGATCTACGCTGCGCTCACGCTTGCCGTCGTGGCGATGGTCCAGCATGAACGAGAAGCTGCCCAGCCCACGCACTCGCGACTCGCCCGGTGGTTGTGGACTGCGGCGTGGTTCCTCTATCTGGTGCATGTCGCCGTGGCGCTCGGCGTCGTTCACCGCGGTCACGCAGCCGCCTACGAACACACAGCCCGACGGACCGCCGAGCTGTTCGGCATCGAAACCGGCGTCGGGCTGTACGTCAACTACATGTTCACCATCTGGTGGACGCTCGACGTCTACCGCTCGTGGCGTGATCCGCCACCGGTCGCGCCGTCACGCCAGCAAATCGCGTTCGAGATCGCGTTGGCGTTCATGACCGTCAACGGTGCGGTGATCTTCGCCCAGGGCTGGACCCGCGTGTGGGGCGTGGTCCTGTGCGCGGTGATCGGCGGAGTGTGGTGGCGACGCGCTCGGCGATGCTAGCAGGCCTTTTCCGGCTCATTTCTTTCGAGGGCCGTCCGACCAATCCACGAATCGCGACCTTGATCTTGACGCTCTGGCCGTGATTGATAACCATCCCCCCACTTACGAGTAGGCGGCTCGTCCATTTGGGTTCTTCGCTTTGTTGCTGGAAAGGTCACTATCATGCGTGACTGCTTTGTTGCGTGGTCGTTCGTTGCTCGAATACTCAGTGCCTTGACGGTGCTCGTCGCCAGCGCCGGTTCGTCGTTCGCGGCCGATCGCGCTTCGGCGTTCATGGCGGCGTTCCATTCGATCACGGCAAACGAGGCCAAGGATCATGTCGCGGTCCTCTCGAACGACACGCTCGAAGGTCGCGAGGGGGGCAGTCGTGGTGGCCACGCCGCGGCCAAGTATCTGGTCGAATACTTGAAGCAGGCCAAACTCAAGCCCGGCGGCGACAACAACACATACTTCCAAGCGTTTGCTCCGAACCATCGCAACATCCTCGGCATCTTGCCCGGCTCGGACGAGAAACTCCGCCACGAGTACGTGCTCATCGGCGCTCATTATGATCATGTCGGCTACGGCAATGCCCGCAATAGTTATGGCCCGTGGGGTTACATTCACAATGGGGCGGACGACAACGCCAGCGGCACTTCGGGCCTGCTCGAAGTGATCGACGCGTTTGCCAAGCTGCCGCAAGCCCCGCGGCGCACCGTGCTCTTCGCCCTGTGGGATGCCGAAGAGAAAGGGCTGCTCGGCTCGCAACATTGGGTCGACCATCCGACGTTGGCACTCGATCAAGCGCACATGACCATCAACATGGACATGATCGGCCGATTGCGTGACGATCGGATCGAGGTCCATGGCACGCGCACCTCGACGGGCTTGCGCGACTTTGTGACCGTGCAGAATGCCGATGTCGGCGTGCGAATTTTTTACACCTGGGAGATGAAAGCCAACAGCGATCATTACACCTTCTTTCAGAAGCAAATGCCCACGCTGCTGCTGCACACCGGCTTGCACGACGACTATCACCGCCCCAGCGACGACGCCGAGAAACTCAACTACCCCGGCATCGAGCGTGTCGCGCGACTCGCGTTTCTGTTGACGCATGCCCTTGCCGAAGAGCCGCAATCGCGACGGTTCCGTGAGGCTTCGCGCCAAGAGACGCCGGCCGCTCAAGAAGCTTTCGAAACGACGCAAGCGCCGACGCCCATCCGCCTGGGCGTCGATTGGGACGAGCGTCAGGCCCAAAGTCGCATCGTGGTCGCGCGAGTTCGGCCAGGCACACCCGCGGCCGACGCCGACATTCGCAAAGGTGATCAAATCACGCACTTCAACAGCGAACCGCTCGCGAACCCGGCCGACCTCGCCGAGCTATTGCAGATTGCCTCCGAGCCCGTAGTACTCACGATCGATCGCCCCGGCGAGGAGCTTGCACTGCTCAAGACGGTGCAGCTCAAGGGGCGTCCGTCGCGTTGGGGCATGACCTGGCGTGAAGATGACGCCGAGCCTTATAGCGTGACCGTGGTCCGTGTGCTGGCCGGGTCGGCGTCGGACAAAGGAGGCCTCAAGGTCGGTGATCGCATCTTGCGCATCGGAGGCCGCGACATCCAGGTAGGCGAGAATCTGATCGCATTCATGGCCGGGCTGCCGCAGAAGATCGAAGTCATTGTCGATCGCGAAGGGCGCGAGCAGCGGCTGACGCTACGCTCGAAAATGCCACCGGTTCAGGCCGAGTAGGCCGACTAGTTGAGACCTCAACTCGCAGATCGATCGGCAGTAGCGACGAGTGACTCGGCGAGTGTGCGAGTGTCGACGCCCGGTTGCATCGGTATCCAGCGGCACTCGCTCAGGCTGCGATACCAAGTCAGTTGCCGCCGCGCGAACTGATGCGTCTGCAACTTGACCCGCTCGATGGTCGCCGCCAGATCGCGCTCCCCCGCCAGATACTCGAGCACTTCGCGATAGCCGACTGCCTGACGAGCGGTGCGACTGAGCGAAACGCCACTCGCGAGCAACTGCTCGACCTCAGCGATCAAGCCCGCGGCAAACATGGCGTCTACCCGGGCATCAATTCGCGCATAGAGTTGCTCGCGCGGCCAGTCGAGCACGAACACGCGGCAACTCTCGGCCGGTCGTGCTTGATCGAACTGTTGCTGCCACGCGCTGATGGGCACGCCGGTCTTGGCGAACACTTCGAGAGCGCGGATCAACCGCCGCGTGTCGTTGGCGTGGAGCTTGGCGGCGCTCGCCGGATCGATGGCCGCGACCTGAGCGTGCAGCCAGCCGGGCTCTTCCTGCGCGGCTCGTGTTTCCCAACTGCGGCGCAACTCCCAGTCGGCTTCCGGTCCCGCGAAGATGCCCCTTAGCAGAGCTTTGAGGTACAGCGGAGTGCCGCCGACGAACAACACTTGTCGGCCGCGAGCCGTGATCTGCCGCACACACGCCTCGGCCGCACTCACGTACTCGGCCAAACTGAAATCGGCGTCGGGCTCGACGAGGTCGACCAAGTGATGCGGCACGGCAGCTCGCTCGGCCGGGGTCGGTTTCGCCGTGCCGATGTCGAGTCGCCGAAACAGCGCCATCGAATCGAGCGAGACGATCTCGGCGTCGAGGAGCCGGGCCAACTCGATGCCCATCTGCGTCTTGCCACTGGCTGTCGGACCGGTGAGATACCAACAGTCGCGAGTCAGTTCGGCCGGCATGGAGCGTGGGATTCTGAGACCGCGGGGAGATTTGCCTATTGGCGAACACCAATTTTCTGCCGTAGATGAGTGCGGCGTCAAGTTGGTCGCGCCGCGACTTGCGTCGAGCCACGGCAGACGCAATCTTATACGGAATCACGGCCCGTCGAAATCCGCGTGACCGTCGACCGATTTTTTCACCGGAGAAATCATCATGAACCAGACTTGGCAACGCGTGCGATCGTGGAGACGCTGGATGTTGAGTGCGGCCATTGTCGCGATGGTCGGCGAGTGTTCGTTCGCTCAAGAAGGAGGAGCCGCGGCGGTCGTGATCACGTCGAGCAGTGGCGTCGCGTCGCCTTACTGGTTGGGCGTGCATGTCGAGCCGCTCGATGATGCCACGCGCGAGAAACTCAAGCTGGCCGAGAAACGGGGCGTGCTCGTGGCGACGATCTTTCCCGACAGCCCTGCCGCCAAGGCCGGTGTGCAAGTCGGCGACGTGATCCTGCTGGCAAATAACATCGTTACCGACTCGCTCGATTCGCTGGTCGTTGCCGTGCAAGCCGCGGGCGACAAGGAATTGAGGCTCAAGGTACTCCGCAACGGCGCGGAGCAAACACTGACGGCTCGCCCGACACGTCGGCCCGAAACGCAAATGCAAATTCTGACCGGCGAGCAAGCCAACTTGCATCGCCTGTTCCCGCAAGGATTGCCGAACCTGCCGGGAGCGTCGATCCGAATCGAAGCACAACCGTTCGGGGCGCTAAACATCAGCCCGCTGCCGAAAGACGTCGAGATCAGCATTTCACAACAAGGCGACAGCCCGACCAAGCTCCGTATTCGCCGCGGTGACAAGACGCACGAGGTCACGCTCGATAAGCTGAACGAGTTGCCGCCCGAGGTGCGGGCTCAAGCGCAGTCGTTTGTGATGCAGCTTCCCTTGCGATTACAGGTAGTCTCGATCAAGACGCCGAAGTTCGAGCTGCCGCTCCCCCCGAATCCGACGTTGAAAGCCGTTCCGAAACCGCAGCGCCAGCCCGAGGCCAAAGCGGAATCCAAGCCCAATGCCACGCCCAAGCCCGAGGCTCAGCCGCGGGCCAAGTCTCCCGAGAAACCCGCCCTGCCGCCGAAACCCGAGCCCGCGGCGACGAGCCCCGCGGCGACCGCCGGTGTCGAACGGATGCTCAAGGATCAGCTCCTGCCCCAACTAGACCGGCTCGCCAATCAGGTCGAGAAACTCGCCACCCGGGTCGAAACGCTCGAACGCCGCAGCGCCGAGCCACCGGCGAATCCGACCACGAAAAAGAAGGCGAATCGGAAGCCAAAAACCGCTCCGCCGAGCAACGCGTCCAGCGACGGCCAATAGCCTCGACCGGCTGTGACGATTGTGCCGAGCCTGCCGCCTCGCTGCGAGGTAACCAGCCGTGCGGCAACAGCTTACGGAAACCGGCAAGTCGGTCTAGAACCCGTGTTTGCGGTGCGAATCTCGTTGACACTTCCTGCGCAGCCTGCCTAAGATCGAAGAAGGCGACTCCCTAGAGTTTGCCCGACTCGTCTATTTGGAATCCGGTCCACGCACCGGATGTGAGCCGAGTTCGTTTCGGTTCATGCACATTCGCACGGGACACCGACCATGATCAGCATGATTCGCTGGGCATTGATCGCCAGCTTGATCGTCTTGGGTCTAGCGCTGCTGTATTTGTCGGCGTTCACGATGAAGACCAAGATCGCCTGGGCGAAGAAGGTCAAGTATCACGAAACTCGGCTCGAGACGCTCGAGAGTGAAGTCCAATCGCTCAAGCTCGGCGCGGTCGAAAACCGGTTGCGTCACTTCTCGCCGTACGATCCCGAGTTGAATCCGATTTCAAATGACAAAGCGCCGCAAATCGGCCTGCGATTGGTGACGGATGGCGTCAACTATTGGGCCCGCCAACGTGGTCGTCGCTGGGTCGGTCAGACGACGAAGCTCGACCCCGCCACCGGCGGCGCGACGATCTCGATCGAAGAACCGCGGCCGCACGACATCAGCGCCACGGTTGCCGACAAGGAAGTGATCTCGTATCAGTTCCTGTACGCTTTCGACGGTCGCGAGGGGGGCGCCGCGGGCTACTTGGGCGAATTCCGCGTCACGGGCGTCAAGAAAGACGACACGACGAACACGATCGACGTTGTGCCGAACGACACCCTCTCGGCGGACGAATTGAAAAAGCTAGTCGCCAACTCAGGAGCCGCAGCCCCATGGCACTTGTTCGAACGTCTGCCGGTCGATTCGTACGCCACGTTTGCCAATTCCGAGGACACGATCAACACGCTGCTACCGGCTACGGTGCGAAACGAGTATCTGCGACACGGTCAGGATGCGCAGCCCACCGATCCGCCGGAACACAAGGTGACCATCGACGGCGTCGAGAAGTACAACCGCCCGCTCTACGATTTCATGGCAATTTTCCGCGATTTGCGTGCCCGCCGACCGATTATCAATGACAAGGTGCTGGCCCGCACGAACGATGCCGAGGCGATGAAAACGGCGTTACGGCAACTAGTTGGTCCGCTTCCGGGAGATCCCCCCGTAGACCCAGCTAGTCCGGAAGCAAATCTCAAAGGCCGACTTGTGGAACGAGCATTGGAGATCACCAAGCTTGAGAAGGAACTGGCCGACGCCATGGCAGAGGCCATGGTCGTGGCGAACGCCGTGACCGTTTTGGAAGCCGATGTTGCGACCGCCCGCGCGGCAGTCGATGAATTGCTCGCCAAGAACAAGGCGCTCGCCAAGGAAATCGTTAAGTCGCAACTCGATATTCAATCGCGCACGCCGACGGTGACCGCCGGCGCAAAGTAAGCTTGACGGGTCACGAGCTCTCAGGACAACCATTTATCATTGGCGCGAATGCCAAGGACCGGCATGGGACTCTACGATCGCGACTATCTGCGTGACGACGACGAACCAACCGGGTTCGGTCCGCGCGCCGTCACCGGCCCGCAAACGGTGGTCGCCAAGCTGGTGATCATCAACGTCGCCATTTGGCTCGTCGATTTGTTTACCAATGGCAAGCTCCGCGAATTGCTGACGCTCCGATCGGATGTTCTATCCGAGCCTTGGAAGCTGTACCAATTGCTTGGGTATGCATTTGCGCATGACGGCCAAGGCATCATGCATCTGCTATTCAATATGTTTGGTCTCTGGTCGTTCGGCCAGATGCTCGAACAACGGTACGGTCCGCGCGAGTTCCTGCGATTTTATCTCGCTTCAGCTTTGCTTGGCGGCGTGGTGTTTGTGCTGCACCATCTTGTCACCGGTACGCCGGCCAGCGTGATCGGCGCATCGGGTGCTGTGAACGCGGTCGTGATTCTGTTCGCGTTGCTTTATCCACAAACGCAAATCTTGGTGATGTTCGTCATTCCCATGAAGATCTGGGTTGCGGCGATTCTCTTTGTGCTGTTCGATCTCACCGGCTTGGGTGGACAACGCACCAATGTCGCGCACGATGTTCACCTGGCGGGTGCCGCGTTCGCCGTGCTGTATCACTACAATCATTGGAATCTCACGCATCTGACGGGCGGCATTAACCTCGATTGGCTGACCAAACTCACGAAGAGCCGGCCGAAATTGCGGGTCTTCAGCGAACCGAATCCGGCCGATATCGAGGCCCGGGTCGACGCCATACTGCAAAAGATCAGCGAGCAAGGCGAAGCGAGCTTGACCAAGGCCGAACGCAAGACGCTGGAAGATGCTAGCCGGCGGTATCAGAAGCGAAAGCCATAGCGCACGTCCCGCGAACAGCGCTCGCGCTCAGTCCGTCTTTCCCTCGGCGGCTTGTTTCGTCGGCAAATACTCTTGGGCGAACTCCGCGATCGCCGCGGCGGTATCCTCCGCTGTCTTGTCGAGCACGCTCCGTCGCCTGAGGTTCGTGCCAAATTCCAGCTGAATCGCATCGAGCCCGGCGGCGACGTGACTGCCGCAGGTGCGGATGATGTGCCCGCCATTGTAACGCGGGTGTTCGGCGTCGCGCGACGCACCCGGTGGAAAGATCGCATAGCCACGTTGGGCCAGAACACCACACACGCTGTGCTCGCCGGAGAGGGCAGCCTCACCGGACCGCTCTAACAGACGAGTCACGCTATGGCGGTTGTTCGTACCACGAAAGATCGTATCGTCCTCTAGCGTTTGACCGTGGACGTCGATCAACAGACCTCGCTGCCAACGGTTGAGTACCGTTCGGCAGGCCTCGGCAAGCGCGGCATGATATGCATCATAGTGGGGCTTGGCGAGCGACGATTCGTACGCGTGCTCGGCCGGCCGGTTGACATCGATAAACTTCCGCTCAAAGCGAGCAAGCACCACGAACGGTTTGCGTTTTAGACGCTGCTCCAGTAGCGCGGCAACCTTGTCGGTCAGTTCGGCGGTATTGTCGTCGCGAACGGTGACGAACTGTGTCGTTCCTCGACCGACGCGAATCGGCACCTCGGGGACCACTTCACGCCCGCCATGCGGTGCGGACAGCACGATCGGCAAGTCCCCCTGGATCACCGTCACCAGCGGCGGTTCGGCCGCGGCCAAGAATGTCGACCAATCGAGGATCGCCAAGACGAACCCAAGGCGAGTGAAGCGTGTCATGGCTGGCACCTGATCGATCGTTGGGAAAGCGTCACAGCCGGCGGCTCGATCATTGACGCGGCCGGACCGTCGACCTATTCTTAACTAATCGTTTGCGTCCGAAAACTCCCGCGGTGCCGTGTGTCTCGTTCGACTGCTACAACCGGTGCGACCCTCGTTCCCCAAGCCGATAACTCGGTCGCGGTGCGAATTTGCGCGGTCTTGAGCCGGATTGGTCGAATTATTATCGCGGAGACTCGATCTTAGGGACACGGCACCCACGCCTGAAATACGTCACCCTGAGGTCGAGCGATCGGCCCCAGGGTTTTTTCGTTTTAGCGGTCAACGAACCACACCTTCAACCCTTTGCTTTCTCATGCGCCGGATCCAAATCTACGACACGACCCTTCGCGATGGCAGCCAGGGTGAGGGCGTCAACTTCTCGTTGCAAGACAAGCTCTTGCTCACGCAACGGCTCGACGAGCTCGGCTTCGATTTCATCGAGGGTGGCTATCCGCTCTCGAACGAAAAGGATGCCCAGTTCTTTCAGAAAGCCCAGGGGCTCAAGCTCGCCACCGCGCGCGTCTGTGCGTTCGGCATGACCCGTCGCAAAGGAGTGACGGCCGATCAAGACCCCGGCATGAAGTCGCTGATCGAATCGGGCGCGAAGACCGTGACCATCGTCGGCAAGACCTCGGACTTCCACGCGCTCGAGGTGTTGCGCGTGTCGCTCGAGGAAAACCTGGCGATGATTCACGACACGGTCGCATACTTCCGCTCGCAAGGTCGCGAAGTGATCTACGATGCAGAGCATTTTTTCGACGGCTGGAAGGGCAACCGCGCCTATGCCGTGAAGACCGTGCAAACTGCGGCCGCGGCCGGGGCGTCGATGATCGTTTGCTGCGATACCAACGGCGGCACGTTGCCCGAGGAAATCCACAAGATCGTGCGGGAAGCCGTGGCCGAACTGCCCGTTCCGGTCGGCATCCATTGTCACAACGATTGCGAACTCGCCGTGGCCAACAGTCTCGCCGGCATCGAGGCGGGGGCGATCCAAGTGCAAGGGACGATCAACGGCGTGGGCGAACGTTGTGGCAACGCCGACTTGATCTCGGTAATCGCAAACCTGGCGTTGAAGAAGGAAGGCTACGAAGTCCTGCGGCCCGAGTGCATCGAGAAACTCACGGACCTGTCGCGGTTCGTGTATGAGCTAGCGAATCTCAACTATTGTAACAGTCAGCCGTTCGTCGGTGCGAGTGCGTTCGCGCACAAAGGTGGCATGCACGTGCATGCGATCAACCGGGTCACGCACAGCTACGAACACATCGACCCCGCCAAGGTCGGTAACGAGCGCCGCGTGTTGGTCAGCGAGCTCTCGGGCAGGTCGAACATCGAGGTGCTCACGAGCAAACACAATCTGCAGAACGATCGCAAGTTGATGGACAAAATCTTGGCCGAGGTCGTGCGACTCGAAAACGACGGCTATCAGTTCGAGGCTGCCCAGGCGTCGTTCGACTTGCTCGTGCAAAAGTGCGCGGGGACGTATCAGCCGCACTTTGAACGAAACAAGTTTCATGTCATCGTCGAAGCCCGTGATGGCAACGAAGTGACGACCGAAGCCACCGTCAAGCTGCGCGTCAACGATCAAGCCTTGCACGAGGTGGCCGAGGGTGACGGGCCCGTGAACGCGCTCGACGCCGCGCTCCGCAAAGCGCTGCAACCTGCCTTCCCGTGTCTCAAAGATGTCCAGTTGGTCGATTACAAGGTGCGGGTGATCAACACCGAGGCGGCGACCGCGGCCAAGGTCCGGGTCGTGATCGAAAGCCGCGACGAACACGAAGTCTGGGGGACGATCGGCGTGAGCGAGAACATCATCGAAGCGAGCTGGATCGCGCTGGTCGATAGCATCGAGTACAAACTGGCCAAAGCGAGCCAAAACTCGAAGCCACACGCCTGATCGCGGTCCGACGACCCGTGGAGCCGCTTTGATTTTCGAGCCCGTCGGTATAGGATGTTTCGCGTCGCCTCGGGGCGGAATCACCCGACTGATTGGTCACTGATTTCGGCCCTCGGGTTTCATCCGTTACTACTCGCTGAGTCTGTCGCAATATGACCCAAATCGAACAAGCTCGGGCCGGTGTCGTCACGCCTGAGATGCAATATGTCGCCAAGCGTGAGGATCTGGATGCCGAGTTGGTGCGGTCCGAGGTGGCTCGCGGCCGGCTCGTGATTCCGGCGAACAAGGTCCACTTGGCCGGCGTGTTGGAACCGATGGGCATTGGCATCGCGACCCGCACGAAGATCAACGCCAACATTGGCAACTCGGCCGTTACCAGCGACGTGGCCACCGAGCTCGACAAGCTGCACGTCTCGGTGCACTTCGGCGCCGATACGGTCATGGACCTGTCGACGGGCAAGAACATCGACGCGATCCGCAAGGAGATCATCGGCCGCTCGCCGGTGCCGATCGGAACGGTGCCGATCTATCAGATGCTCGAAGAACTCGGCGGCAATATCGAGGACATGAAGCCGCAGCACTTTTTGGACATGGTCGAGCACCAAGCCCAACAGGGTGTCGACTACATGACCGTGCATGCCGGCGTGCTCTACGAGCATTTGCATCTAACGATGGGGCGCGTCACGGGTATCGTGAGCCGCGGTGGTTCGCTGATTGCCAAGTGGATGATGGCGCATCGCCAGCAGAATCCGTTGTACACGCACTTCGAAGACCTGTGCGACATCATGCATCAGTACGATGTCACCTGGAGCTTGGGCGACGGTCTCCGGCCGGGCTCGATTGCCGATGCCAGCGACGAGGCACAGTTCGCCGAATTGAAAGTGCTCGGCGAGTTGACCGAGCGCGGTTGGGCGAAGAACACGCAAGTCATGGTCGAAGGCCCGGGCCATATCCCGATGGACCAGATCGACATGAACATCAAGCGCCAGATGGAGTGGTGCCACGAGGCGCCGTTCTACGTGCTGGGCCCGCTCGTGACCGACATTGCCCCGGGCTACGATCACATCACCAGCGCGATCGGCGCGGCGCTCGCGGGTTGGAGCGGCGCGGCGATGCTGTGCTACGTCACGCCCAAGGAACACCTCGGCCTGCCCGATCGCGAGGATGTCAAGCAAGGCGTGATCGCCTACAAGATCGCGGCCCATGCGGCCGACTTGGCCCGGCATCGCAAGGGAGCCCGGGACCGTGACGACGCGCTGAGCCGCGCCCGGTTTGCGTTCGACTGGAACGAGCAGTTCCGGTTGTCACTCGATCCCGAGACGGCCAAGCGGATGCACGACGAAACCTTGCCGCAAGACACGTTCAAGAGCGCGCACTTCTGCAGCATGTGCGGTCCGAAGTACTGCTCGATGAAGATCACCGAGGACATTCGCGAGATGGCGAAAGAAGGCGAACTGGTGCAGTTGAAGCCGTAAGTTCAGCAGTCGAGCAAGCAGGGGCAACGCGCGTTGCCTCGGCATTGAGCGGCTGCTACTTCTTTTCCTCTGCTTTTACGGGGGCCGGCGCAGCGGCTTTCGCGTCGACGGGCTGCTTCTCTTCCACCTTCGGCAGGGCGGGCTTGGGCGGTTCCGAGTTGCAACCCATGACGCCGAACGCGGCGACATGCCCGAGCACAAAAGCGACTGCCAACGTGAAGAAGGTTTTCATCGGATCGACGAACTCCGCAAGGAACAAGCCATAACTGCGGAGAGGTCCCCGCACCTGCTAAAGTCTAGCTCAGGCGCGAAGGCGTTAGAATCCTTTTTGTCGAAAAAATCGACACGCGGGCAGGACCGTCGCAGGTCCGACAGCAAGCGATCGCACCGAGCTAAGCTGAGCAAGAATCATGACTTAGCAACAGGTCCAACCGGTGCGGAGACGGCCAAGCTCTCAGAGATGTAACCTGCCGGCAACTTAGCGCTCGGGTCGGGCTGCCGCCTTGGCGCGGTTGCGAAATGATAGCGCGGTCGAGTTCACACAGTACCGCAAGCCGGTTTGATCGCGCGGCCCGTCGTCAAACACGTGGCCCAAATGCGAGCCGCACTTGCAGCAGGTCAACTCGGTACGCGGATGCTCTGCGATCGACTTATCGTCCCCTTCGGCCACAGCACCCCGCCCAATCGGCGACCAAAAGCTGGGCCAACCGGTGCCCGAATCGAACTTGGTTTTCGAGTCGAACAGTGCCTCGCCACAGGCAACGCAGTGATACACGCCGTCGCCATGATGGTTCCAGTAAGCGTTCTGAAACGGCCACTCGGTCCCCTTGCCGCGACAGACCCGATATTGCTCTGGCGACAACTTGGCTTGCCACTCGGCCTCGGAATGTTCGATCGACTTGGCGACGTTGCCCTCGGTGGCGGCGTCGGCCGTGAGTGCCATGAGATCGTGTCGCTGACAACCGCCAAGCAACGACAGCGTGACCGCCCAGACCACAGCCCAACGACTGTGCCACATCGCGTGTGCCATGTTAAAAAACTCCTCGCAGCCGGTGAGTCGACCGAAACCCCGTCCACCTTCGGAGTATTTCGTCCCCGCCGCGTGGCTCGCAACATGTGCTCGCCATTGCACACCGAAATCGGGCCGTTTTGGCACAATTTCACGAAAAATCGATCGTTTCCGCACGCTGATGCCAGCGGTGCCGCACGCTGTTGCCTCGATCAGCCAGCCGTTGGGACAGGCAACCAGGGATACCTTCGTGAGCCAAATCCGGCGTCCATCCCGTGCTAGTTGATTGTTTCTCCGGTTGATCCATCGTAGCGTAAGTTGATTCTGTGCCCTGATGAGGTCATCGATCATGCAACGTAACCGGTCGCAACGAGGGCTCCGTTATCTGCTGCTCGTGATGTACGGACTACTCGCGGGGCCGACGATCGCCACCGCTCAATCGCGTGATGAGGTGCTGGCGACCATGAAACGGGCCGCGACGTACTATCACACGCGCGTCGCCGTACATGGCGGCTATGTCTATTACACATCGTCCGACTTGCAGCAGCGGTTCGGCGAAGGGGTCGCATCGCCCGAGCAGATTTGGGTGCAGCCGCCAGGTACGCCCACCGTTGGGCTCGCATATCTCGCCGCGTGGCGTGCAACCGGCGACAAGTTTTATCTCGACGCAGCGATCGACGCCGCTCGGGCCCTGGTGCATGGCCAACTTCGTTCGGGCGGCTGGACTAACGCCGTGGACTTCAATCCGCGCGGTTCGCACTCGGCCGACTATCGCAATGGCCAGGGGCGCGGCAAGAACAACTCGACGCTCGACGATGGCATCACGCAGTCGGCGCTCGTGCTGCTGTTCCGCGTCGACCAAGCGCTCGACTTTCGCGACAGTGCGATTCACGACGCGGCCAAGGTCGGGCTCGATGCACTTCTCGCCGCTCAATACGCCAACGGCGCGTTTCCGCAAGTGTGGACCGGCCCGGTCCCCGCGCGTCCCGTGCTGAAGGCCAAGTTCCCCGACTATGCGTGGCGCACGGAGAACCGGATCAAAGAATACTGGAACGAGTACACGCTCAACGACGATCTGGCGAGCTACGTGGCCGATACGTTGATCGTGGCTCACGAGGTGTATCGCGACGCCCGCGCACTCGCAGCCTTGCGCACGCTCGGCGACTTTCTGGTGCTTGCGCAGCTGCCTGAGCCGCAACCCGGTTGGGCTCAGCAATATGACACCGAGATGCGACCGATTTGGGCGCGCAAGTTCGAGCCGCCCGCCGTTGCCGGTCGCGAAACGCAGACCGCGCTCGAAACGCTGCTGAAAATCCATCGGCACACGCACGACGCCAAGTTTCTCGAGCCGTTTCCCCGAGCACTCGCATACTTTAAACGATCGCGGCTCGCCGACGGGCGATTATCACGTTATTACGAACTGCAAACCAATCGGCCCCTGTACATGACCGAGCGTTACGAGTTGACCTACGACGACACCAATCTCCCCGTTCACTATGGCTGGAAGACTGAGTCACGGATCGAAAGCATCGAACGCGACTTCGCCGGTGCCAAATTGGGCAAGGAGCTGTCCACGGTTAAGGAGCCACTCACCGCTGCTCAAGTCACCGAAATCATCAAATCGCTCGACACCGAGGGACGCTGGCTGAGCACCTACGACGGTTCGATGATCGTCGGCCAACCCAAATTCAAGCCCGGCCAACCATACATCGCCAGCGCCGTCTTCAGCCGCAACTTAACGCTGCTGAGCGATTATCTCGGTGCGCCAAAAATAGTCAATCACGATTGAGCCGGAGAAGGGATTAGACAAAATCATGGGGTACAAAATCATGAATGCAACGACAGGATCATGAAGAACAGGATCATGAAAGACAATGTCTGCTCTCGTTATGATCCTGTTCCCCATGATCCTGTCACTCTCCTTTTCATGATTTTGTACCCCATGATTTTGTCAAATCTCCACTCCTACTTCCCTCCCACCTCCACCTTCAAGAACTGATCGACTTTCACTCCCAGCTTGTCGACCTGCTCCCCCAGCCAACTCACTCGCAGGTCGACACTCTCGACGGTTCCCAACCCGAGATGGGCCAGCGCCTCTTCGCCGCTCGCGTAGCCGACGCCGACAACGATCTCGCCGCGCGCGAGCAGGTGTTGCGGTTCGCCGATGTGCCCGGCAGTGTAGGCTCGAATGATAGCGCCGATGCCGTGACGATTGCGTTTCGCGACGGAACTCTCGATCTGCACGGTCAACCAATGCCCACCGCGGGTCGTGTTGCGGAACAAGTAGTTCGGCACCTCTTCGAACCAACTCGGCAACATGATATCGACCCGACCATCTCGATCGTAATCGGCGACCGGCCCGGGAGCTTGGTACGTCACCATCTGAGCAAACGGCGGCGGTGAGAAGCGAATCGGGCCACCACGTTCGGTCAGATTCCGCAGCACGACGGGCTGAAGTTTTCCTTGCTCATCGCGCGTCATCACGGTCAGCATTAGGTCGTTTCGACCATCGTTGTCGACGTCGCGCAGCATGGCATGAGCCGTCTTCACGGGCATCGTGCGCGTTCCACGAGGAAACTCGGCACCGACCCCGGCCGAATCGCTGACATCGACCAACTGCGGCAGGCCGTCCTTGATCGCGGTGTTGTGAAACAGATGCAACCGCGTCGGCACGCCATGTTCGGTCACGACGAGGTCGAGCCGATCATCGCCGTCCAGGTCGGCCATCGCCGCACCACACCGCAGACCTTCGCTCTTGTCGAGCACGGCGTACTGCAGCGCGGGGTTCTCGACCTCGACATACTTGCCGTCGGGCCGGGTGACGAACAAGCGATTGCAGCCCGCGACAAACACATCGATCCGCCCGTCGTTGTTGATATCGCCGAGTGCCATGCCAAGCCCGAGCGAACGAACGGTCGGAAATCCGAGTTGGGCCGTCACGTCCTCGAATTGAAACTTGCCTCGATTTCGCAACACCCGCAGCCGCGCGGTTTGATCGGCGTTGCGACCGTAAGACCCGTCGGCGAGCAACAAGTCGAGTTGGCCATCGTCGTCCAGATCAAGCGCCGCGACATTGCGCATGCCGATCGGTTCGGTCCACGGCGGCTGTTGCGTAGTCACGTCGCGAAAATTGCCGTCGCCGAGATTCTCGAACACTTTGCTCGGCTCATGCGGTGGAGTTTTTTGCACGTGATTCGTCACGACAAGATCGAGATCGCCGTCGCCGTCCAGGTCAGCGAACACGCTGCCAGCACAGCGGGCTTGGCCCGACTTGGCCGCAAGCGCCTCGCCACCGGAAGCGACAAACCCGGTCGGCTTGTTGAGCAACAGCCAGTTGGGCGTGGGGGCGTCGTCGCCGGTGAACCACTTGCGCGCGGCGAAGGCGCCCACGAACAGATCGGGCCTGCCGTCGCCATCGACATCGCCCCAAGCTGCGCCATGGGCATAACGCCAAGGCCGCTTGGTGGGCGTCGCTTCGAGATAGCGATTCAAGCCTGACGACGCGGAGACATCTTCAAACGTGATCGGCTCGGCCGCGTGGAGTGCCGCAGTCGCAAGTAGTCCGACCAACCCGGTGAAGCAGCGTACAGCCGACATCGCGCGATCCTCGCAAGATAATATAGAGTTCACAGTCGGCCCTAAATTGGGCCACATTCGCAGGTCGTTGACGATGCTATATTGCGAAGCGCCGTGCCGCAAGCAATCATGATTGCCGGTAGTGATACCGTTTGCGAATGTGTGCCATGTCCACGTCTTCGTGGAC
>JAEUIL010000040.1 GCA_016794255.1 Planctomycetaceae bacterium
TCGAAGAAATCAAACTCGCCGGAGCCGCGGGCTACCACGCGATCGAGCCCTGGATTCGCGAGATCGATCAATACGTGAAAGAGGGCGGCTCGCTGCGTGATCTGCGGAAGCGGATCGAGGACGCCGGCCTGACCGTCGAAAGTGCGATCGGGTTCGCCGAGTGGATCGTCGACGACGATGAGAAACGGGCCAAGGGAATCGATGAAGCGAAACGCAACTTCGACATGCTCCAGCAGATCGGCGGCAAACGTCTGGCCGCGCCCCCCGTCGGAGCCACCAAGCAGACCGATCTCAATCTGGCCAAAGCCGCCCAGCGGTACGGCGAGCTGTGCAAACTCGGCGAGCAATTCGGCATCGTGCCGCAGGTCGAAGTCTGGGGCTTCTCCACGTCGCTCGGTCGGCTTAGCGAATCGATGTACGTCGCGTTCGACAGTCGCCACCCGCAAGCGTGTCTGCTGCCGGACGTGTATCACCTTCATCGCGGCGGTTCTGGCTTTGAAACCTTGAAGCTGCTCAGCTCGCGCGCGGTGCATGTGTTTCACGTCAACGATTATCCCGCCGAGCCTGCCGCGGCGGAACTCACCGATGCTCATCGCGTTTACCCAGGCGACGGTGTCGCGCCGCTGAAGCAGATTTACCGCGACCTGCGCGACGTCGGCTTCCGCGGTTATCTGTCGCTCGAGTTGTTCAACCGCGATTATTGGCAGCAAGACGCCAAGCTCGTAATCGAAACCGGCCTGCGCAAGACCCGCGAGTCGGTAATGAAAGCACTGAGCAATTCGTAACCTCTAGCCGTGATTGACGAGTCGCTTTATCATCGGTGCATGACGCACGCCGCAACTCTGCAGATCGCGCTCGATCACCATCAGTCCGGCCGATTTCCCCAGGCCGAGCAACTGTATCGACAAATCCTCGCCGAGGATCCGAACTTCCACGAGGCGTGGCATTTGCTCGGGCTGATGGCTCATCAGTTGGGCCAAAATCCCGCGGCGATCGACCTGATCGGCAAGGCCGTGCAGCTCCTGCCGAATTCGGCGCTGTACTACAGCAATCTCGGCCTGGCTTGGGAAGCGCTCGGACAAAGCGACAAGGCACTGTATTGCTACAGCCGCGCAGTCGACATTGATCCGAACTTTCCCGAGGCTCACAACAATCTCGGCATCTTGCTGCAAACCCTCGGTCGATTGCCCGAGGCGGTGGTCTCGGCTCAGCGCGCGGTGCAATTGCGGCCGAACTATCCCGAGGCGCTCAACAACCTAGCGAGCATCTATCACTCGCAAGGCCGCTTGGCCGACGCCGAGCGAACCTATCGCGATGCGTTGCGGTTGAGTCCCGCTCAGCCGCAGATCCACACGAATCTCGGCAGCGTGTTCGTCGAGCAAGGTCGTCACGACGAAGCAGAATGCGAGTTTGCCGCGGCGCTGGCGATCGATGCGAATTTCGCCCCGGCCGTGTCGAGTCGCGGCAGTTTGCTCCGGAAGCAAAAACGGTTCGACGAGGCGCTGGCGTGTTTTGAGCACGCCATTCGCATCCAGCCGCAGCATCCGCTCGGTTACTGCAACCTCGGCGTGGTGCTCGTCGATCTGGGCCGCGATGACGAGGCGCTGGCCGCGTATCAACGCGCTCTCGAGCTCGATCCGAATCATGCCGACACGCTCAACAACCTATCGAACCTGTTGGCCCAACATGGCCGTTTTATCGAGGCCGAGGACGCGATTCGTCGAGCGCTCACGGTTCGTCCACAGTCAACGATCTTTCTGAGCAACTTGGGCAAGGTGCAGCAGTCGCAGGGGCACTTCGAGGCGGCCCGACAGTCGTTCTTGCAGGCATTGTCGATCGATCCGCAAAACCTCGCCGCGCGGTGCAATTTGGGCGTCACGCTCTACGAGCTGAAACTGCCGCGCGAGGCGCTGCGGTGTTTTGATCAGGCGCTCTCGCAACAGCCGGACTTGGTGCCTGCGCTGACCAATCGGGCCACGGTGTTCGCCGATCAAGGCGAGTTCGACGAGGCGCTGCGAGCGTATCAACGGGCACAAGAGCTCGCGCCCAACGACGGTCGCCGCGTGCGCATCGCGTTGCTGACGCATGTGCTGTACGAGTCGGTCGACCAGATGCGGGCCGAGCGGACGCGGATCACCGAGGCGGTCGCATCGCTCGCTCAAGAGAAACTGCACGTGACCGATCCGGTGCAAGATCCCGGCTCGACGACGTTTCATTTGTCGTATCACGCCCAAAACGAACGCGAGTTGCTCACCTCGATCGCGGCCTTGCATCGCCGCGCCGCGCCGGGATTGACGTTCGTCGCCCCGCATGTGTCGTCGCCAGTCGTCAAAACACCCGGTGAAAAGCCACGCGTGGGGATCATCTCGCGTTACTTACATGACCACCCAGTGGGGCTGCACTATGCCGGCGTGATCGAGCAGTTACCGCGTGATTTGCACGTGAGCGTGTTTACCTTCGGCTCGCGTGACGATGCGGTCACGCAGCAAATTCGCCGCCGAGCCGACGAGTTCGTCGTGCTTCCCACGCATCTCGCAGCGTGTCAGCAGCAACTCGCCCAGCGGCAGCTCGATGTGTTGCTGTACGCCGATATTGGCATGGATCCGCTGACGTACTTTCTCGCGTTTTCCCGGTTGGCCCGCGTGCAGGCCGTGGCCGCCGGTCATCCGGTGACCTCGGGCATCGACACGCTCGACTATTTTCTCTCCAGCGAGTTGCTCGAGACACCGCAGTCCGACGGGCATTACTCCGAGCGACTCGTGCGGTTTCGCAGCTTGCCGAATCGATTCACGACACCGCCCACGCCGCCGGCCAAGTCGCGGCGTGACTTTGGATTGCCCGAGGGTGTGCCGCTTTACACCTGCGCGCAAACGTTGTTCAAGATTCATCCCGACTTTGATGTCGTGGTGAATCGGTTGCTGACCGCCGATGCCGACGCCCGGGTGGTGTTCTTTGCCGATGAGCAGCGACTGTGGGCCGCCCGTCTGCAACAGCGGTTGGAACGGCAACTCGGCGAGCGGATGCGACGCATTCTGTGGCTGCCGCGTCAGCAGTTGCCCGACTTCCGCGCCGCACTCGCCGTGAGCGACGTGATCCTCGACACGCCCCACTTCAGCGGCGGCACGACGAGCCTCGAGGCGCTCGCGGTCGGCGCTCCGGTCGTGACTTGGCCCGGCCAGTTCATGCGCGGCCGGGTGACGTACGCTCTTTATCAGAAAATGGGCTTTACCGATCTGATCGCTACGAAGGTCGACAACTATCTGCAACTGGCCCAGCGGTTGGCCCACGATCGCGTCTGGCGTGCCGAGATCGTGGCCAAGCTCGAACCGCAACGGGGTGTGTTGTTCGACAATGACGAGTACGCTCACGAGCTAGCCGGGTGGCTTTCGGAGCAGGCGCGTCGCTAGAATGGCGGCTCGCATTGTCAGTACTTTTTGGTCTGCAATCTCGGCAAACTGCCCGCATGATCCTGCTCAACGTTCAGAACATCGAGAAACGTTTCGGCCCGGACCCGGTGTTGAGCGACGTGTCGTTTGAGGTGCGGCCGGGTGACAAGTTGGGGCTCGTTGGTCCGAACGGTGCCGGCAAGTCGACGTTGCTCAACATCCTTGCCGGGCGACTCGAATCGGACCGCGGCGTGGTTGAACTCCACTCGTCGGCTCGGCTTGGCTATCTCGAACAGCAGCCCGAGTTCCCGCCGGGGCGCACGCTGTGGCAAGAAGCGGAGTCGGCGCTAGAAGACCTGCTGCAACTGACGCAGCATGCCGAGCAACTGGCCCAGCAGATCGCCGAGGCCGAGGACGACGTCGAACGGGCCAAACTCGGCAAGCTGTACGATCGTTTGCAACACGAGGTGCAACATCACGACGCGTATCACCTGAACCACAAGATCGAGCGTGTCCTGGAAGGTCTCGGTTTCACGCGGGAAATGTTCACGCGGCCGGTCGAGGTGCTCAGCGGTGGTCAGCAGAACCGGCTGTTGTTGGCCAAGTTGTTGTTGCGCGAACCCGACGTGCTGCTGCTCGACGAACCGTCGAACCATCTCGACATCGAAGCGACCGAGTGGCTTGAGAATTTTCTGGCGCAAAGCGATCAAGCGATCGTCGTGGTCAGTCACGATCGCTACTTTCTCGACAAGGTCACGACCGGCATCCTGGAACTGTATCAGGGCGAAGTCGACGAGTATCCCGGCAACTTCTCGGCGTACTGGAATCAAAAGGCCGAGCGGAGCAAGGTGCAGGCCCGAACTTACGAGAAACAGCAGGAATACATCGCCAAGACCGAAGAGTTTATTCGTCGCAACTTCTACGGACAGAAGGCGGCCCAGGCCAAGGATCGCGAGAAGAAGCTGGAGCGCGTCGAACTCGTCAAACCGCCGCGCGAGATTGTCGGTCCCGTGATGGGCTTCCCGCCCGGCGGTCGCACCGGCGATATTGTCGTTCGCGTCGAACATCTCTCGAAATCCTACGATCGGCCGTTGTTCAGCGATCTGACCTTCGATATTCAACGCGGGCAACGTTGGGGCGTGCTCGGTCCCAACGGCACGGGCAAGACGACGCTTTTGCGGTGTCTCGTCGGTCAGGTCAAAGCCGAGTCGGGCATGGCGGCGTTTGGCACCGGGGTGAAGGTCGGTTACTACGATCAGTTGTTGACGGGCCTGGACGACGAGTTGCCCGTGATCGAGGCCGTGCGGCCCAAGGGAAAAGAGTTCACCGAGCCCGAGCGACGCAATTTGCTCGCACGCTTCGGCCTCACCGGCGACATAGTGTTCCAGCCGGTGAAAAGCCTCAGCGGCGGTGAGCGCTCGCGGGCTGCGCTCGCGCAGCTCTCGGCGTCGGACACCAACTTTCTGATCCTCGACGAACCGACGAACCATCTCGACCTCTGGGCGTGCGACGCCTTGGAGCGTTCGCTCACCGAGTTCGAGGGGACCATCTTGTTCGTCAGCCACGACCGTTTCTTCTTGAATCGCGTGGCCGACCATCTGTTGGTTGTCGAGCCGACGCGCTTTCGTGTGATCGAAGGGAACTACGAAACCTATCAGTTCCAACTGCGGCAGCGAGCGGCCGAGGTAAACGACAGCTCGCGGGGCACCTCGACCAAGAAAGCCGAACCGCCGAAGAAAAAAGACGACGGCAAGAACGAGCGACGGAAACGCAAGTTTCCCTATCGCAAGGTCGCCGACATCGAGGCCGAGATCTTCGAGCGCGAAACCAAGATCGAAGAACTGCACGCTCGACTGGCTCAGCCCGACGTGCTGCGCGACGGCCGGTTGGTCAAAGCCTGCCAAGAAGAAGTGGCCCAGGAACAGGCCAAGCTCGCCGCGCTCTACGAGCATTGGGAAGAAGCCAACGAACTGAACGGCTAGAGTATCCATCACGCTCCGCGTGATGGCGGAGGATGCGTTTCATGATCGTAATTAGAAAAACGTGTGTGCCGAATCTGTTCCAACGCACATCACGCGGAGCGTGATGAATACTCTTTTTGCGACGAACTCTTACTCACTTACTCACCTGCCCCTCATGCCCCATTCCGCCTGGGACCTGCGTCCCGATGTGATCTATCTGAATCACGGTTCTTTTGGCCCGTCGCCACGTGTGGTGATCGAGGAGCGGTGTCGTTGGTATCGTGAGTTGGAAGCGGAGCCGATGGACTTTTACACGCGGCGGCTCGAGGCGGCGCTGGCCGAGGCTCGCGGCGCTCTCGCCAAGTTCGTCGGCACGAGCGGCGACAATCTAATCTTTGTCGACAACGCGACTTGGGCCATGAACGTGGTCGCCGAGAGTTGCGACTTGCAGCCGGGCGACGAGGTGTTGCTCAACGATCACGAATATGGCGCCGTGCATCGCATCTGGGAACGTCGCTGCCGCGAACGGGGCGCGAAACTGGTCGTGGCCAAGATTCCCACACCGCTCCAGACCGTCGATGACGTCATCGAGCCGATCTTTGCCGCCGTTACGCCGCGCACGCGGCTAATCGTGTTCAGTCATGTCACGAGTCCCACGGCGATCATTTTTCCCACCGCCGAGATCTGCCGTCGAGCACGTGAACTGGGCGTGATGACCTGCGTCGATGGGCCGCACGCGCTGGTCATGACCGACGTGCAACTCGACCAGTTCGACTGCGATTACTACTGCGCGAGCAATCACAAATGGCTCTGCGCCCCGTTCGGGTCCGGTTTTCTCTACGTGCATCCGCGCCGGCAAAGCGGCGTGCAGCCGGTGGTCACGAGTTGGGGACGCAGTTATCCGCCGGACCTCGCACCGGCGTGGCACAACGAGTTCACCTGGGGCGGCACGCGCGACTACTCGGCATATTTGGCCACGCCCAAGGCGATCGAGTTCATCGAGTCGGTCGGCATATCAACCTTCCGCGAACATGCGCACCGCCTAGCCCGGCAAGCACGTGAACAAATCACCCGTCTCACCGGGCGCGAGCCGCTCGTGCCCGACGATCTGGCGTGGTACGGCTCGATGATTTCGCTACCGCTGCCGCGGGGCGATGCTTTGGAATTGCACAAAGCGATTTGGGACCGCTATCGCATTGAAGTGCCGATCATCGATTGGGGTGGTCAGCGGCTGGTTCGCCCCTCGGCCCACTTGTATACTTGCTCGGCCGACATCGATCGGCTGGTCGCAGCGTTGCAGACGCTCCTTTAATCATCGAGTATCACGCCATGAACCTGCTCTATTTGGGATTGATCATGTCGCAGTTGAGCGCTCCAAACGACGGTACGCCCGTCAAGACTCCGGCTGCTCAAACAGCCCCGGCGAAGTCGCCCCTGCCGCAGGAAGTGCTCGATTTGTTCGAGGCTCGGTCGGTGACCTATACCGGCGGCGAGTATATGAACGAGAAGTTTGAGTATCGGCTGCTCAAGCCCGCCAAGATCGAGCCGGGCAAGCACTATCCGCTGGTGCTGTTTCTGCACGGAGCGGGCGAGCGTGGCACGGACAACGTTAAGCAACTGCTCTACTTGCCGCAGTGGATCGTCGAGCCGGCCAATCGCGAGAAGTACCCGTGCTTTTTGATCGCCCCGCAGTGCCGTGAGTCGAAACGCTGGGCCGAGGTCGATTGGAGCAAGGACGTGGCCGACCCGATGCCGCCGCTGGGCGATCAGATGAAGGTCGTGCTTAAGATCATGGACGAAGTGCTCGCGTCGCAGCCCGTGGACCGTCGCCGGTTGTATCTCACCGGTTTGTCCATGGGTGGTTACGGCTCGTGGGACCTGGGCATGCGGCACCCCGAGCGGTTCGCGGCCGTGGCCCCGGTCTGTGGCGGTGGCGACGAAACGCAAGCCGCCAAGCTCAAGGACGTGCCGGTTTGGGCCTGGCACGGCGACCAAGACAAGGCGGTCCCCGTCGAGCGCAGCCGGCGCATGATCGACGCGATTCGCAAGGCGGGCGGCTCGCCCAAATACACCGAGCTACCCGGCGTCGGACACAACAGTTGGAACCAAGCCTATCACGGCGAGGGGAACCTGCTGGAGTGGATGTTCGCTCAGGTAAAAGACAAGGCCCCGTAACACGATGCGGAGTCGGGCCATCGGTTAGCCCCGGCAGGCTTGCACCAGCGAGGCGGCGTATTCGCCGATCTCTTTGAGCACGTCGGCTCGCGGTCGTTCGCCCGCCTCGGCAATCCGTCGCACAATGCCCGAGCCGACGATCAAACCGTCGGCGACCGGCGACAACAGCTTGATATGCTCGGGCTGGTTGATGCCAAAGCCAATGCAGATCGGCAGCGGTGTCTGCTCGCGCAGCCAACCGACACTTTCGAGCAATTCGGGAGGCAGCTTCGTCCGCTCGCCGGTGATGCCCGTGACGCTCACGTAGTACACAAAGCCGGTCGAAGTCGACGCGATGCGCAGAGCCCGCTCGCGCGGCGTGGTGGGTGTGATCAACTGAATCAGACTGAAGTCGTGCTTCCGGCACACCTCGGCGATCGCCGCCGA
>JAEUIL010000115.1 GCA_016794255.1 Planctomycetaceae bacterium
TCTGTCGATCAGCGATCTCGATGCAGGCTCAGCAACCGTCACGGTCACGCTTGCTGTATCCCCCGGCACGTTGTCGCTAGGGGCTCAAAGCGGCACGACGACGATCACTTTGACCGATACGTTGGCCAACATAAACGCCACGCTGGACGGCCTGACGTTTACGCCTCCTCTAAACTCTGAGGGCATGGCCATATTGACCATCACAACGAACGATCGTGGCAATACGGGCGGAGGCGCACTGATCGATGTGGACACCGTGACCATTACGATCATAGCGACCAATCATGCGCCGCAGCTCGACACCACGGGTTCGCCCCAGCTTGTGGATCTAACCTATCAATCCGCAACCAACTCCGGCTCGAGCATAGCCGATATCTTCGCCGCGCTCTCGGTCAATCCGATCACCGATCTCGACATTGGCGACGCTGCGGGAATTGCCATCACTGGCTCGGATACCGCGCACGGCTCGTGGGAGTATTCGCTCAATGATGGCACGTCCTGGCTCGCACTCGGAACTCCTTCGGCCACGGCCGCTCGCCTTCTGGCCGCCGATCCGGCCACGCGCGTCCGTTTTGTTCCCGCCAACAACTACTTAGGCCAGATTAGCTCGGCACTCACGTTCCACGCCTGGGATTTGACTTCCGGCGCTAATGGTGGAACGGAAGATGTAACCACCAACGGCGGGGCAACCGCTTACTCAACCGCCAGCGACACGATCAGCGTCGCCGTAGTGAGCCAGTTCTTCACGATTTCAGGGGCCAACTTGTCTATAAACGCGGCCTCGAGCGGTGGAGATATGAGTATTCTGTTCACCTCGGCCACAACGTTTTCGGCCACAGTGGCCGGCAAGACGTTAATCGTTGATACCAGCAGCGTGAACGCCATCAACGTCAATGGCGGTAGCAGTGTCGATGCGTTCTATCTCTATCTCCCCAGCGGCACCGATCAAGCGATCTTCGGCATCAACGCGTTGGATGTGACTGGCACAGGTTACACGTTACATACTGTGGGAGTCGAAAAGCACATCACGGTGGGCGGGACAAACGACTCGGCTTTGTTCAATGATGGCACGTCCGCAAGCCTGTTTTACATGTTGCCCACCCACGCCATTCACACAAACTCTTCGCGTTCATTCTTCAATGAACCGATTGGATTCGGACAGTATGCGGCGAATGGGTCCGGCCTAAACGACTCGCTTTTCTTCTACAGCACTGCCGCGGGGGCCAAGATCACGGCTTCGGCCACGCAGGTGAAGCATACGACTACAGGCGTGTCGATGGTTGCCAACAACTTCAAAGACACTTACGTCTACGGTTCCGGAACCAATGATTTCCTGGTCTACAACGGCTCGACCATGAGCGAACTGTTCACGTCGTGGTCGTCCTATAGCTACATCAACTCCCCGGGCATGATTCGCTACTACGATCGCTTCAACCAAATCACCGTAAATAGCGATAACGGAACTGGGGATGCTGCGGTGATGTACGACTCCCGTGGCAACGACACTTACACGGGCTCGGTAGGTAGCGCCGAGTTGCGCGGCACCGGCTTCCGCAACGTCGCCGTCAACTTCAGTCGCGTCTATGCGTACCAAACCGGAGGCGTCGATATCGCGAACATCACCGGATCCGCCGATAACGACCGTATCGTGGGCAATGCGAAATGGACGTCAGTCACCTCGACCGGCTACTTTCAGCAGCTTCTCGGGTTCTCAGTCGTCAACGTGACCGGCGGTACCAACGGAGTTGACACGGTTGACCTAACCGATTCGACGGGGAACGACTCGCTCACCGCTTCGCGCGATTTCGTGGAACTGGTCTATGCCTCCGGCAAGCGGATCAAAGTATCTGCGATCGATAAGGTGGCCGCGCGGGGCACGAATGGAGGCGTCAATCGCAAGTCCGTTGCCAGCTCGTTGACCTACACTCTCAACTTCACCGGTCGCTGGCAATAGCTCGGCGGTTTCACGACGCCAACGATTGAAGACCATTAGAAGGACGAAAGTATTCCCAAGCCCATTCTCAGGTCGAGTCGGCGAATTCCCGGCGATGTATTAACTCATAACAATTCGCTACCTCATTACAATTCAGATTGTAGATGAGGTCTCTAACCAGTGCGATAAAACCGATTTGCCAGCACGTGCTCACAGCCGAGGATCATGGCCACGAGCGTGATCAACAGCGGGAACAACTCCTGACCCGTGCGCCCGGTGGCAACGCTGCGCTCGATCTGATCGACATCGCGGGCCAACCGATAGGCGTCGGACCCGAGCAACTGATTGAGTCCCGCCGCGTCGATGCGATCGAACTGCGTGGCCGATAGGGGCAGATTCGCGCTGTACCCACGTCGCAGGCCGCCGACCTCGGCCCCGCTCTCGACCTGATAGTTGCCCGGCAATGTGGTCATTGATTCGACAATCGCATTCTGCTGTGTGGCGACGTTGCGCGGCAGCGGGTCCCCTTCGGGCAGTCGCAACAAGTAATTCGCCACGCGTTGGTGCGGATCGAGCTTCAGAATCGCCGTTTGCCCCACCGTATAGTTAAGCTGCTCGCTCGCTCCGCCCGCAAGATACACGGTCAGCTCGTTGATCAACATGACAAACGGCCAAGGCTCGATCCCGGTCGGCAATAGATTCCACCGTTCGTTGTCTCGCACACCAGGCGGTTCGCTCAGGGGTGTGTTCACGAGCAACACGCGACCTTGACCGAGCGGCTTCTCGACAATCGCGGCATGTTGGTTGCTGTAACGCGCCACGACACTACAGCCTGCCTGCAAGCCGCCCAATCGCCAGTAACGGTAAACCGGAAACGCTTCCCACGGCACCTCGCCGGCCAACGGCCGAAATTTGCTCCAAACCGGATGCGCGCCGGCGTCAGCGGCCACATGCAATTCTCCCTCGGGAAACCGCGCAATGTTTTCGAGTCGAGCGGGCAATAGTTCCTGAGCCGCTTTGCTGTTGAAAGGATCGATGGTCGCCCGTTCGCCTAAACATACCAACACACCTCCACCGCCGAGTGCGAACGTTGCGAGCCGATTCCACAGCACATCGGTCGGCGCTGGCGGATCAAGCACGATTACGGTCGCGAAAGCGTCAAATGACTGCGTTTCGAGTTTCTCGACGGGCAGTATCGTACAGTCGAACCGGGCTTGATTGTTGCGGCGAAAGGCCTCGGGTGCGATCGCTTCGGAGACGTAAACCGCCTGTCTTTCGGCAGGTTCGTTGGCAGCGATCAACACCTTCCAAGCGGGCCGCACCTCGACCGTAAAATAACGCCGATCGTCGTCCGCCAGTCCGTCGCGGCCCAAGATCTCAACCACGCCTTGTCGCGTGCCGGGTTCGAGCGAGCCAAGCATCGCCTGAATCGGCACTGACTGCCCGGCCTTAACCTCGACGGTTTCACTGGCCCGTTTCTCTCGTTTACCATCGACACCGATCAGCGACACCTCGACGGTCTT
>JAEUIL010000116.1 GCA_016794255.1 Planctomycetaceae bacterium
ACACGGTCGACGTACACTTGCGAATTCTCGAAGGTGAGAAAGAGCGCATCCAGATTTTCAGCGGCACGGTCATCGCCCGGGCGGGCTCGGGAAGCCGTGAGATGTTTGTCGTTCGCCGCATTGTGCAGGGCGAAGGCGTCGAGCGCAAATTCCCGGTCCACTCGCCGAAGATCGCCAAGGTCGAGGTGAAGCGCAAGGGCATTTCGCGTCGTGCGAAGCTGTACTACCTGCGCGATCGCGTCGGCAAGGCTCAGAAGCTTCGCGAGCGTCGCACCGAAAACGCCGCGACGTAAGTCGCCGGTCGTTCGCCACGAGACAATCACGAAAACAGCGGCGCGTCATTGCGCCGCTGTTTTTTTGTTTTAAGATCGTGGGCTGCAAAGGTGAAGTCGCCCATGTCGTCAGGGCTTGAGCACGACTTTGATGCAGCCGTCTTGCTTGTCGCGAAACATCTTGTAGGCCTCGGGTGCCTCGGCGAGCGGACGTCGATGCGTGATCACGAACGACGGATCGATCTCGCCCGACTCGATCTTCTCAAGCAGCGGCCGCATGTAGCGATGCATGTGGGTTTGACCCGTCTTGAGCGTCAGCGCCTTGTTCATAAACGCGCCGAATGAGACTTTGTCGGCCGTGCCCGCATAAGCGCCGGGGACCGAGACCGTGCCCCCTTTGCGGCAACAGCGGATCGCTTGATTGACCGCATGCATGCGATCCGACGGCATCACCGAAGTGGTTACCGAGTCGAAGACCACCCCCACGGTGCTGGCCGCGTGAGCTTCGCAGCCGACGGCGTCGATGCACCGGTCGGGTCCGCGTCCGTGGGTCATCTCTTGCAAGCGTTCGTACACATCTTCCTGACTGAAGTCGATGGTCTCGGCTTTGCCAACATTCTCGGCCAATCGCAGCCGCTCGGGAACGCGGTCGATCGCAATCACGCGACCGGCCTTGAGCATCCACGCGCTTTGGATCGCGAATTGTGCCACAGGTCCGCAACCCCACACGGCCACGGTATCGCCCGGCTCAATGTCGCAATTCTCGGCAGCCATGTAGCCCGTGGGAAAAATGTCCGACAGGAACAGCACCTTATCGTCGGGCAGATCGGACTCGATCTTCAGCGGACCGACGTCAGCATACGGCACGCGGAGATACTCGGCTTGGCCACCGGCAAAACCACCAAGCAGATGCGAGAAGCCGAAGAGACCCGAGGGCGAATGGCCCATCACTTGGCGAGCCATCTCGGCATTGGGATTCGAATTGTCGCACAGCGAGAACAACGACTTCTCGCAGAAGAAGCAGCTGCCGCAGGAGATGGTGAACGGCACGACCACGCGATCACCCACTCGCAGGTTCTTCACCGCGCCGCCGAGCGCGACGACCTCGCCCATCGGCTCGTGACCCAAGACATCGCCCGCCTCCATGGTCGGCATGAAGCCATTGAGCAAGTGCAAATCGGAGCCGCAGATCCCCGTGGCCGTGATCTTGATAATGGCGTCGCGTGGATCTTCGATCCGCGGATCGGGCACGTTGTCGACGCGAACATCATTCACACCGTGCCAGCAAAGCGCTTTCATGACGTCGATCCTTCGGGTTCGGAGAGTGGATTGCCCAAGCTGTCGCGCGGGCGGAGTTCGTTGTTGCGGCGCGCGGCGGCGTCGCCGAGTGCGGTGAGCCACGAGGGCGCGAGATGCGACTCGCTCTCGTAGCCGTACGCCGCTTGTTGACCGATGCCGCCCATCGCCGGGAGCCAACGATTGACCAGCGACAGAACTTCGGTCGTCAGTCGTGGTGCCAGCCGCGCTGCCCAGACCGGCGGGCTGAGCCAGTTGCCGATGTAAACTTCGCTTTCGCCCTGCTGACAAGCAACCATGATTTGCCGCGCGGCGCGATCGGCACAGATCGACAGTAGTGGCAGCGAGCCGCCGAGGCTGAACCAGGTGTACTCCTGACGATGCTGGCCCTTGAACGTGGCGTTGCGCGGACTGCCGGTGCGCATCAGCGACGGGTTCACGGTCGTGACGAGAATGCCATCCTGGGCCAACTCGGTACGCAGACCGGCGGAGAGACCCACGAGTGCAAACTTGCTCGTGTCGTAGGGAATCATGTGAGGAACGGCCCGTTTGCCGCCGATCGAGCCGACGTTCACGATGCGTCCCCACCGCTGCTGCCGCATGGTGGGCAGAACCGCGAGCGTGGTGTGCAGCGCTCCCCAGCAGTTGATGTCCATCGCTTCGTGAAAGTCGTCGAGCGTCATCGCGTCAAGCGGGCCGACCTGCATGATGCCGGCAACGTTGAACAGCACATCGAGGCGTCCCCAGCGCGTGACGGCAAGCTCGACCACTTGCCGCACTTCGGCCGGATTCCGCACATCGCAGGTTACGCCATCGACATCGCCCCCCAGTGACCGCAGTTCAGCCACGGCGGCGGAAACATCGTCGGCCGTCCGAGCGCAGATGAATACTCGGCAGCCGGCTTCGACTAAATGACGACTCAAGACCAAGCCCAAGCCGCGCGATCCGCCGGTCACAATGGCGACTCGGTGACGCCATTCGAACCACCGAGCGCGCCGCACTGCCGCTTGTCCCAGGCGATAGGCGAGATACGTGGCCGCTAAACCGAGGAGCCAGTGAGAGCGTCGCGTGTCACGCATCGGTAGGGCATCCCGCACAAGGATGAAGCGAGGTCGTTACCACGGACGGGTAGCAAGTTGTATGCCTGCCAGCGGCGGGCGACATGCCGACGCTCCAAAGCCCAACGCTGTCGGTGAACTTCTCAAAAGAGTTGTGAGCGAATTGCATACGATCTGGTTCAAGGTTACTCATCCTTACGCGGACAAACTCTGCACAGGCCTCGGGCGATTTACTCTCAATGCCAGTTAGTAGAAGAAATGCGACTTCTATAACGGTCGTAATCCACCGCAGAGCATCCTTGGCACATCACCTGCATTTCTCCTAAGTCCTTAGTGGCGATCATTCGTCGCTGGTGTTTCTGCGGTCACGATGAACGCGGCGTG
>JAEUIL010000191.1 GCA_016794255.1 Planctomycetaceae bacterium
GTGTCCTCAAAATGACCCCCTATAGGATCATCGCTTGGGGGGCTTTACGCAAGCGAAAAGTGGATTTTCGAGTAGGTAGCGTGCGTGTACGAATCGTAGAGACTATCTCCGCGGGCATTTTGATCGTTTGCGAACCTAAACAACCATTTCGGCAGATGGCCTTCGGGCGTTATCTACAGGTCAAGCCAGCGCCTCGATCAGGTCTTTCTCTGTGGTCCCGCTCTCGGAATCGTGTGTTGGGGCCGGTGCTCAATTGCCTGCTCTCCGCGAAAGCAACTAGATCCCGACCAGTCGTTCCTTCGCATCGCCGAATGCGGGCAACTCCAAGCCCATGCGGTCCATCAGTGACAGGTACAAGCTGCAAAGTTTGCGACGATCGTTGCCCGAGTTCAGATAGTCGAGGGAACGACCAGTCTGGAGCGTGCCGCCCAAACCACCGGCGAGCACCAACGGCACGTGATTACTGTTGTGGGCATTCCAATGTTCCGAGACGAACATGAGGCACGAATTGTCGAGCACCGTCGCGTCCCCTTCTTGCATCTTGGCCAAACGTTCGACCAAGTAGGCGTACTGCTCAACGTGACAGTTGACGATCGACTGATACTCGGGCCCTGTGTTCGAGTGCGAATAGCTGTGGTGATCGTCACGAATCTTGAGGAACGGATAGACTTGGCCCGACAGATCGCGTGATAGCAGCAGCGTCGCAATCCGTGACCGATCGGTCTGAAACGCCAAGGCGATGATATCGCACATCAAGCGAGCATATTCGCGGAAATCCTGCGGCTGACCGACAGGCGGGCGCTGACTGGCTGGCGTCGTCTGCAATGACTCTTTGGTCTGCTGCTTATTCAAGTTTTGCAGCCGCTGCTCGGTTTCGCGCACCGAGGTCAGATACTCATCGATCTTCACTTGATCGGAATGGCTCACGCGCTGCCGCAAGCTCGCCGCTTCTTCACGCACTTGGTCGAGGATGCTTCCCTGCAGCTTGCCACTTTGACTGCCGAACAGACTGTCAAACGCCAATGACGGATACAACTCGATCGGAATCGGCGAGTTGGGGTTCTGCCACGAGATGTGCGAGGCATAGACCATCGAATACTGGCTCTCGTGGAACCCGCTCACCGGTTGCTCGCAACCCAGCACCAGGCTCGGCAGGAACGTGTCATCCTCGAACTGCTTGGCCAGCATCTGGTCCATGCTCACGCCGCCGTGGATCACACGCCCCCGTTTGAGCGCCACGCCCGAGAGGATGTTGCCGGCGCACTTGGCATGTCCACCGCCAGCTTGTTGGTTGAACAGGCCGTTGATCACGTTCAGCTTGTCTTTGTACGGAGCCAAAACGGTCAGGCTCTCGCCGAGCTCCATCTTGTCGCCGTCACCTTTTGACCACCATTGCGGCGGCGAGATACCGTCGCCGATGAACATGCAAGCGAACCGTTGCGGTGATCGTTTCGAGGGTTTCGAGAACTCGCCACTCCAAAGATGTGCCGCTTCGAGCCACGGCAGAGCCACCGACAGGCCCAATCCTTTGAGCAACACGCGACGTGACAGATTATTGCGATCGGCGGTCATACTCTACTCTCCTTGAGATTCAGACTTAAAGCGGGCGAGTGTGAAGTCGCGGCAACGCTGCTTGCGGAACTGCGGACTGCACACCACGGTCTCGAACAACGTCGCGAAACGATCATCGTTCTGACGCAAGTTCAGTTGCATTTGCTCTAGAAGTTCATAATCGGATACTTCGAGCGATCGTCCCAGGGCATAGCCGAGAAATTTCTCGCAAAAAGTCTTGATAAAGTCGTTATTCCGGTTCGTTTTGAGATGTCGCAAGAACTCGGGCACGCCCCGGGCATTGTTGCCGCTGGGCAATGCCACGACGTTATCAACCGGTCGGCCTGCCAGGTCCTTCGCACGACTCTTGCCGATCGGATCGAAGCCTTCCATCGCGAGCCCCACCGGATCGAACCGCCGGTGACAACGGGCACAGGCAGCCTCTTCCGTATGCAGTGCGAGCAACTGGCGAATGGTCTTGCCGTCGGTCTCGGTCTCCTTCGCAGGCAACACGGCCACATCGGCCGGCGGGGCGGGAATGTGCTCGCCGAGAATTTTATGCACGACCCAAAAGCCACGCTTGACCGGGCTGGTTCGCTGCGGCTGCGAGTTCGTCGTCAGAAATACGGCCATCCCCAGCACGCCACCCCGCCCGTGTTGCTGCACGCCGTTGACTTGCTGCCATTCCCCCTTCGACCCGTCGAACGGTAGACCGTAGTGCGCCGCCAGCGGCTGGTTCACGAACGTCGTGTCGCCATAGAGCATGTCGGTGACCGGCAGATTGTTTTGCGCGAGATACGTCGCAAGCCGCGTCGGCTCTTCAAACATCGCTTGCTTCAAGGCATCGTTGAAGGCGGGGAACACGGCGCGGTCGACCGACTCGGCCGACAGGAACTCGCGATAGCGGAGCCATTGGCCG
>JAEUIL010000251.1 GCA_016794255.1 Planctomycetaceae bacterium
GCGGCGGCAGAGGGATAGAGCGAGTGGCGTGGTTCAAAGTCGGGTTAAAATTTCTGCGCGAGATTGTTATTCAACTTTGCCGTCCCGATTCGAAAATACCGGACTGCTATGGCTCGATGGCAATTCATTTTCTTGACCGAATCGCATGCAACATTGAGCGAATGTCTTCATAAATCGTTAACGTTACGATCGGTCCGAGGTTCAGTAATAGCGAAGGTACCATAAAGTAAAAAACGAGAGAGGCTCCCCATGGCTGGGGTAAGCCACAACAACCGGACAGATAGGCCAATAATACAATAGGAAACGGAACACCGGACGGCATGTTGACTCCGCGAAGTCGCCGCAGCATGCATGTCAGTGTCCACCCGTCACAAAACAATCCCGCCGCAATCAGCATCACGCTGAAAACAACCCAGCAAGTCTCAAGAATTGAAACAATCATTGCAGATTCTTGCTGATCGGCATCCGCTCAAACGCCAGCGGCTGTTCGCTGCTCGGGTCTTTGATCCGCACGGCGACTTTGCCCGCGAGCAGATCTTCGAGCAAGTGACCGACCACCTCGGCCCGCCAACCGGTGGCCAACGTCGGCAACTCTTTCTCGCTCTCGGTCGCGCCGTTGAGCCGCCAGGCGATCAGATCGCGCACATCGCTCGGAGTACCCACCAAGCTTGTCGCGACCTCGGCCTGCTGACAAATGCTGCCGAGAGCCGATGACAAAAACTGGCCCAACATCGTCAGATGCGAATTCGATTCGAGTCGCACGGTCGGCGGCAACTCATGATCGGCCAGATCGAGCGCCGTTTTCACCGCGTCGGCCATCTCGGGAATGGCTCGTTTCAGGTCGCCCCGTTCCATGCCGCGAATCGCCCCGATATGGCGCGGGTCGGCCGACTTGCGTTTGGCAATCTCGACAATCAAATCGTCGCGCAGAATCTGCTTCACGGGCCGATTCCGCCGGAACGCTTCTTCCTCGCGCCAGTGCCACACGGCCCGCACGATCGCGAGGCCACGACCACCCAATCCCGAGCTGCCCGCCACACGTCGCCAACGATCGGACGTGCGCGATTGATCAATGTCGGTTTGCCAAGCGGTCATCTCGGTCTCGAACCACGCTTGACGATTGAGCCGCGTGAGCCGCTCGCCGAGCAGTTCGCGAAACCGGGCCAAGTGCCGCACGTCTTCCAATGCGTACTCGATCTGGGCGTGACTGAGCGGTCGTTGTCGCCAATCGGTCCGCGTCTCGCCCTTTGATGCTTTGAGTCCGAGCAGCTTGTTGACCAGTGTGCCATAGCCGGCCGGGTACTCGAAACCGACCATGCCCGCCGCGACTTGCACGTCGAAGAGTTGCGCCGGAGGTTGTCCCACGGCATCGAGACAGAACAGCAGCTCTTGTCGACCGGCATGCACGACGGTCTCGTGCCCCGGTCGGACGATCGTTTCCCAAAAGGGCGTTACATCGTCGCAGCCGAACGGGTCGATCGCGGCCAGATCTTTGCCCCACGCGACTTGCACGAGGCACAACTCGGGCCGATAGGTGTGTTCGGAGACGAACTCCGTATCGAAGCAAATTTGCGGCGCGTCGGCCAATTGCTGGCACAGTTCCCGCAAACCTGACTGTGTGGCGACGATCCGATGTGACACGGTGATCCAGTAGCAGAGCAAAGGGGGGCGATGTCGTAAGACCAGTAGTCTACCGCGAGCAGCGCGCGTCTGGCCAGAGGAACCCCGGCCTGAGCTCCGCGTGAACACACGCGGGGTGACGCCTGACCGATTCTGCGGGCCGATTTACGACACTCTGCATCCTGACTACGATAATCGGCCTTTGATCATCGCACGGATGCGATTGAGGATCACGTCCCGGCCGAATCGCTACCTCGATCTTCGTAAGCACCCGTGAGGAATTCGCATGAACTGGCTAAGGCGACACAAGCATTCGCTGCTGCTCACCCTGCTGATCGTTGGGATGTTGGTGCAGCCCATCGCCGGGTTGGTCGTCGAGTTGGCCGGTTATGTGACGATGCTCGCCGTGTTTGTGGTCGTGTTTGAACGCCGCTGGGAACAATACGTCGGACTAGCGTTGGGAGTTCCGGCGATTGCGTTCAGTGCGGCCGGGTATCTGTCGCTCGGCAGTTATGAATTGCCGATTTCTGTCGCCAGCCAAGTTGCGATGATTGTGTTTCTCGGCTTTGCGATTGCTCGCATCCTGGCCGACATCTTGCAGGACCGCGCGATTCGCTTGGACGATGTCATCGGCGCGTTCTCCGGCTTTGTGCTCATCGGCTTGGCCTGGGGGCGACTGTATCTGTTGATCGACGGCGTACTGCCGACCTCGTTTCACATCGAGACGGAAATGACCGGCAATTTGCACGAAGTACAGTTGCGGCGTTTTCTGTTCAATCACTTCAGCTTTGCGATGTTAACGCCGATGGACCCCGGTGGAGTGACGCCGGCCACGCCGTTTGTGCGCACGCTCACTTGGGCCGAGGCGCTGTTGGGACAGTTCTATCTCGCGGTGTTCATCGGGCAGTTGGTCGGAGCCCGGGTCGAGAAGAGCCGAGTTCCCGACGATTAACTTGTGTTCATCATCCC
>JAEUIL010000260.1 GCA_016794255.1 Planctomycetaceae bacterium
TCAACGGCCATTGCAGTCCGGGCGTGATCACCGAGCCGGTCAGCCAGACGAGTGCCACGAACACGCCGATCGACGCCACCTCGCCAATAACGGTCAACGTGTCAACCCCGGTCGAGCCTTGGGAGAAGGCCGTGATGGCGAGGAAGTTCAACGGCACGAGCAGCGTGGCAATGATGAGCAGCCCCTGGCTGGTGTTCGCGAGCTTCCAGTGACGATGGATATAGTGTCCCAAGCCGAACAAGCCCGCGGTGATGCCGTTGAACAGGCCGAACTTGAGCAACGGCCGAGCGGCGATCGCGTTCCAGAAACTGAGCACCAACGCGATCGACGAACCGACGATCAGCAAGCCGCCGATGAGCTCGCCCCAGCGGATGTTCTTTTCTTCCAAGAAACTGACGAGCACTTCGGCGAACGGCTTCCGCGGTTGATACGGCTTCGGCGGCGGAGGTGGCGGCAGCCGGTCTTCTTCGCGACGAACATAGGTTTCCATCCGCGCGGCGACGATGTCGTTGACCTCGGCGGTCGAGCCGGGCTGTTCCTGTGCAATCCCGTAAGTCGCTGCCGGCTCGCGCAGTGCGACGGGCTCGTCGATCACTTCGGCGTCGAAGGTTTCGATTGCGGTGATCGGCGGCAAGGTCGGCAGTTCGACAGGAGGCTCGACCTGCGGCGGTTGGATAGTCGCGCGCGCCGACTCGATCGTCGCCAGCTCGGCCCCAAGCTGCTCATGCAACCGCTGAGTGACGCTCTCGTCGAGCAACCCGACTTGCTGCAAATGCTTGAGCTTGTGCTTGAGCGCGAGGATGCCCGCTTCGGCGCGACGCGCGGGGTCACTTGTGCGCGGCCAGCCACAGCTCGAACAGCCGTGCGCACCCGCGAGCAGTGGCGCATCGCACCAGGGACAGTCATTGGTCTTCCGACTCGAGGTCGAACTCGGTGCCGATTCGCCGGTGATGAGTCGCACCACCGCGACGACGGCGATCCAAATGCCATGCCCCACGACGGCAATCAAGCCGAGTGCACAGATCAGCCCGAAGATGACTTCCATGTTCCGAAACCCAGCACGGATGGAATGCGTTGTCTGACCGGCACGTAAGACGCCGCGGAGACGCACCGCGTCACACCACCCGTCTAGGGTAAAGATGGCTCACAAAACGGGACCGAGCAAGCGCACGGAAGCCGCGAGCGGCGGGGACAATTGCCCGTTTTCTCTGCAAAAAGCTGCCCGAAGTCACGTCTGCCGGGGGTTAGGGAAGTTGGCGCGGATCGACTTCGTGGGCGATACAAGCGACACAGTCTCCCTGCGCGACCAGCGAAGGAGCCCGGCTGGCGATCAGCACACCGGCCGACGGCGCGGCGACGACCACCGGCTCGCGGTCGGGCCGTTCGAGAAAATGAATCTGCCCCACCGGTTGACCGGCCGAGACCGGATCGCCGAGCGTGACCAGTGTTTCGTAGATGCCCGACTCGGGCGCGAACTGGTAGTCGTCGCGATCGAGCGCCTGAACCCAACGCGAGGGCGGCAGACCGAGCGAGTCGCGAGTTTGCTTCTCGCCCTGCACGATGCCGAAATGCACGAGCACGTTGCGCACACCGGACTGCGTGATGCGATGCACCGCCGCGGGGACAGTCTCACCACCGCCCATCTCGGTCGTGATTACGATCTTGCCTTGCGACTCGGCTTCGACGGGGAGCAAGCCCGTGCCGGCAATGTCGGCGTACAAGAAACAGTAGTCGCTGTTCCACGCCTCGGTCCCCTCGAGCATCTGTCGCCGCTGATTCTTGTCGGGCACCAAATGCATGTGGGCACAGGGATAGAAATCGACACTCCGTCCGCCCGTGTGCATGTCGATCACGATATCGGCCTGCGGGAAGAGGACCGTCGTCAGATAGTCGGCAATCATCTCGGTGACCGTGCCATCGGCGCAGCCCGGGAAGCTGCGGTTAAGATTGCGACCATCGATCGGCGAGAGCCGCGTGGCGGCTTTGGCGGCGGGCATGTTGAGCGCGGGGACGAGAATAATGCGGCCGTTGATTTGCTCGGGCTGCAACTCGCGCATCAAACGCATGATGGCGACTTGGCCCGGATACTCGTCGCCGTGGTTGCCGGCCATCACGAGCGCGGTCGGACCCTTTCCCCGAGCAATGACCACGACCGGCAAGCGAATCTGTGCCCAGCCGCCGAGATTGTACGAAAACGGGACCGCGAGATAGCCCCATTGTTTGCCCGGCTTGGTGAAGTCGACGGTCGAGTGGATTTGCGTTTGCGACATGGTCGGGCGAAGTCTGCGTAGTGGAAGGAATCAACGATCGCGGCTTTATCGGCGAGAAGCGTGTCGATATACTGACGCACTTTGATACGTTTCGCTAGTCACTGGGAACGAAAAGCCATGATGCGTCGCAGTAAAGCGTTGGCCCGAATCAGAGCCGGTAAGCCGGTGCGGATGTGCAGCACCGGAAGTTTTCGGCCTGCGTTTGTGCGTTGGGCGGCGCACTGTGGCTTTGATTGCATTTGGTTCGATCAAGAGCACAACGCGATGGAACTGCGCGAGTGGCAGTGCATGCTCGCTCATTTTCATCTGAACGACATCGACTGCATGTTCCGCGTGCCGACGACCGAAAAGACGCCGCTGTATCGTTATCTCGAAGAGGGTGCGACCGGCCTGATGGTGCCGCTGGTAAACACACCGGCCAAGGCCCGTGAGCTGGTGCAGTCGGTCAAGTTTCCGCCGATCGGCGATCGTGGTCAGGATGGCGCGGGCATGGATGCCGACTTCTTTGTGCCCCGCGCTCAAGGGTATGTCGAGCACGCCAATCGTGAGACGTTCTTGGTCGTGCAAGTCGAAACGATCGAAGCGGTGAACAAC
>JAEUIL010000029.1 GCA_016794255.1 Planctomycetaceae bacterium
GTTTGCCATGGGCTTTGCCTGGTGGGTGCAACGCGAGGGGAACTCGTGGCCCGACATGGGCGTCGTGCGTCAGGCTCATGCTCAGACGAACACCGGCGCCGCGCCGTATGGCGTCTCGCCCACGCAGCCCAATTTCGGCGCGGGCATGGTTCAGCCACGACCGATCACGCAGACCGCGCGTCCCGCCGATTGGCCAGGTGCCGCGCCGGGCTATCCGAACACCGCAGTCTCAGCCGCCGCGCCGCCGGGCTATGCTCCGGCTGGTGCGCCACCCGCCGCAGCGCCCGAGCAGAAGTTCGAGGGTACCGAACGCATCGCGCAGGTTGGCAACGAGTTCGTGCTGCTGGTCGACATCATGTCGCAAGTGAACGACGTGCTGGCGAAGAACGCCGATCGCATTCCGCCCAACCAGCTCGAACAGGCCAAGCAGTTCCTGGTCAAGCAGCGGCTCGAGCAAGCGATCGAGACCAAGCTCGTGATCGCTGATGTGCGTCGCAACATTCCGGCTGACAAGCTCAAAGACATCATGGGCAAGATCGGCGAGCAGTTCGACGAAGCCGAGATTCCTAAGGCGTTGGAACGTGGTAACTTCAATACCCGTGCCGAGCTCGAAGACGATCTTCGCAAGTACGGCAGCTCGATCGAGCGTGAACGCCGCGCGTTTTGCGAACGGATGCTCGCGATGAGCTGGGTTCAGCAGAAGGTCAAGTTCGACGAAGAGATCACGCACGAGCAGATGCTGGCGTACTATCAGCAGCACGTGACCGACTACGACTTCACGGGCCGCGTCCGCTGGCAGCACTTGCAAGTTCGCTTCGACAAATTCCCCAACAAACAGGCAGCCTACGCCGCTTTGGCCGAGGCGGGCAACAAGGTGCTGAACGGCGCCGACTTTGCCATGGTCGCCAAGACCGTGTCCGACAGTTTCAGTGCCGACAAGGGTGGTACGAACGATTGGACCACGCAGGGAAGTCTGTCGTCGGACGTGCTCCATCGGGCGTTGTTTGCGTATCCGGTGAACCAGTTGAGCCCGATTCTCGAAGACGAACGGGCGTTCCACATCATCCGCGTGCTCGAACGACGCGAGGCGGGCCGCACGCCGTTCACCGATGTTCAGGCCGAGATCAAGCAGAAGATCAAATCCGAGCGGGCAGCGGTCGCCTCGAAGGGGTATCTCGAAAAGCTTAAGAGCACGACTCAAGTCTGGACCGTGTTCGACGCCGAGCGTCCGCTGCCGACCGATTCGCCCGCCGCGATCTACTCATCGCTGCCAGCGGTGAATCAAGTGCGGTAAGTAAGAAAGTTGGCCACGAAGGACCAACCTATTGCTTAGGGGTGGCGTAAGGGGACGCAGATGAACGCGGATAGACGCAGATGGGTCGCAGATGCCGTCTCAGCTTCAGGCGTGAACACTCCGGAGATGCGTCGCTGTCATTCTTAAAAAATTGACAAATACATCCATTCTGCAATCGATCTGCCTGTCAGAAAACATCTGCGCCTGATCCGCGTTCATCTGCGTCCCGTTGCCGCGCACCACGAACCGGTTAGACCTGAAACACACCCAGCTTGAACGGCTCGGCCTCGAGCCGCCGGGACACCGTTTCCAACGCAAAGATCAATTCGCCACGGGTCTCGGCTGGATCGATCAGTCGGTCGACCCAACCGCGAGCCGCGCCGTAACGCGCGTCCATGGCCCGTTCGTAATCCCCCTTCACCCGATCGCGCAGCTCGGCCAACTCGGCGGCGTCGACCGCGTGCCCTTGCCGTTCGAGACTCTTCACGGTGATGTCCAAGAGCGTGCTGGTTGCTTGATCGCCCCCCATCACCGCACAACGGGCATTGGGCCACGCATAGATCAAGCGCGGATCGAACGCCTTGCCGCAGAGCGCGTAGTTGCCCGCGCCAAACGAGCCGCCGGTGATCAGGGTCAATTTCGGGACACGACTGTTGCTGATCGCGTTGACGAGCTTCGCCCCGGCCTTGATGATCCCTTCGTGCTCGCTGTCACGGCCGACCATGAAGCCATTCACATCTTGCAGGAACACGAGCGGCAGGCCGTCTTGATTGCAATTCATCACGAATCGCGCGGCCTTGTCGGCACTGTCGACATAGATCACACCGCCGAACTGCAACGGTCCCGTCGCCGGCCGCACGGCATGATGCTGATTCGCGACGATGCCCACGGCAAAACCGCCGATCCGCGCCGTGCCGCAGACCAACGATTGACCGTACTCGGGCTTGTACTCGATGAACGTCTCGGCATCGACCAGACAATCGAGCACATCGCGGATCTCGAAGCCTTTGTTCGGCGCGCGACCGACGATCTCGTACAAATCGGTGCCCGGCCGTTTCGCTGCGACCGTGGCGATGCGCGAGAACGGCGTGGGGGGCTCGCCCGGGTCGGGCGGTTGCAGTGCGACGAGCTCTCGCAGGCGTTTGAGACACGCGTCGTCGTTCGGATCGCGATAGTCGATCGTGCCGCTGATCGCCGCATGCATGTGAGCGCCGCCGAGATCTTCGTGCGAGACCTCTTGGCCGATCGCACTCTTGACGAGC
>JAEUIL010000291.1 GCA_016794255.1 Planctomycetaceae bacterium
TTGCGGCATCGTGTTCGTCTCGCGTTTGTAACGCTGGCCGTCGATCGTCACGTAGAGCCAATCTTGCGACGCTTCTTCGAGCGGCGGCTCGGGCCGACCGTGCGGTTTGAAGTGGCTCATCTCGGGCAAGTTGATCGGCAACTCGCTCGGCAGCGCGGCGCGGCTCAGACCGGTGAGATTCCCGGCGTCGTCGAGTTCGTGAAAAATGGGGAATGGCTCGCCCCAAAAATGTTGCCGGCTAAAGAGCCAATCGCGGAGCTTGTAGTTCACGGCAGCGCGACCTTGGCCCGCGGCGGCGAGGTCGGCCGTGATGCGAGTCTTGAACTCGGCAGTCGGCGTGCCGGTGTACGAGCTGCTGTTGATCGATACGCCCAACCCGCCGAAGCACCGCTTCCCCTCAAGTACTTCGGCTCGCTCGGCCTCGCTGACCGCGTTGCCCGGGTCGACCACCGCGACGATCGGGATATTGAACTGCTGCGCGAATTCAAAGTCGCGTTCATCGTGCGCCGGCACGGCCATGATCGCGCCGGTGCCGTAGCTGGCGAGGACATAGTCGGCAATCCAGACCGGCACGGGCCGATTGTTCACGGGGTTGGCCGCGAATGATCCGGTAAAGACGCCGGTCTTTTCCTTGGCCAAGTCGGTGCGGTCGAGGTCGCTCTTGCGGGCCGCCTGTTCGCAGTAGGCTTGCACCTCGGCCTGGCGGTCGGGCTGCGTGAGTCGCTCGACCAGCGGATGCTCGGGAGCGATGACCATATAAGTCGCGCCAAAGAGCGTGTCGGGCCGAGTGGTGTAGACGCGAATCACATCGTCGCCGGGCGTGCGAGGAAAGCCCGACTGAGTGCGGGCCGTGCGCCACGCTTTGAACGCTTGCGGCGCGGGCTTGCCATCTTTGCGATCGGCATCGGCACCGATGAAGAAATCGACCTCGGCTCCGGTGCTGCGGCCGATCCAGTTGCGTTGCAGAGCTTTGATGCTCTCGGACCAATCGAGCCCGTCGAGGTCCTTTTCCAAACGGTCGGCATATGCCGTGATGCGCAGCATCCACTGCCGCAACGGAATCCGTACGACCGGGTGACTGCCGCGCTCGCTCAAGCCGCCGATGACTTCTTCGTTGGCCAGTACCGTGCCGAGCGCTGGGCACCAATTCACCGGCGCTTCGAGTTGATACGCCAGACGCTGACTGTCCTGATACTTGCGGACCGCGGCGGCACCTTGGGCGGTCACATCGGCCGGGATCGGCAACTCGGCGATCGGGCGACCTTTCTGTTGATCGTGATCGAACCAGGTGTCGTACAGCACCAAGAAGATCCACTGGGTCCAACGCAGATAATCGACGTCGGTCGTCGACAGTTCGCGATCCCAATCGTACGAGAAGCCGAGCATCTTCTCCTGGCGACGAAAGTTGCCGATGTTCTTCTCGGTGGTGATCCGCGGCGGAGTTTGCGTCTTGATCGCATGTTGCTCGGCGGGCAGACCAAAGGCGTCCCAACCCATCGGATGCAAGACACATTTGCCGCGCATCCGCCAGTAGCGGCTGAGGATGTCGGTAGCCGTCTGACCCTCGGGATGTCCCACGTGCAGGCCATCGCCGCTCGGATAGGGGAACATGTCGAGGATGTACATCTTCGGCCCGGTCGGCAGCCGCGGGGTCTTGAAGGTGCGGTTCGACTCCCAGAACTGTTGCCACTTCGGTTCGACGACGGCAGGGTTGTAACGCGGCATGATGTGCGAGCAAAGCGAGGCGAAATCGGGAAAAGCCGCAATTCTACCGGCCAGACGCGCGAGAGGGGAAGGGCAGGGACGAGCTGGAGAAACGGCCCAAGCCGGCGACTTGGTCGCCGGTCCAGCGATTTAACGAACTAGCGGGTCAACACGTCAGACACCGCGACCACCGGTCGCGGCTTTATGGCCGACTCCACACCGCGGGCATCGTGCGGGATTCTTCGCCGTAGGTCTGCGACACGATGAACCCGCTGGCTTGCGATGTGTAGAAGACTCGCCCGTTGCTGACCACGGCCCCGAGACATTCACGCGAGTCGATCGCGGGACCGGTCGAGACGAGCTTGCTGTCCTGCGACAGATCGATCATGTCCATATTCGCACCGAGAATGTACGGCTCGGAGAGCGTGAACCGGCAGCAGGCGTAGTTGTGATCGACGCCACCGACCACCTTGCCCGTGGTGCGATCGAAGACGTTGCCGCGACCACGCAGCGCGTTCGAGAAAATGAACTTCTCGCCGACGCTGACCACGTTGAGCGCCGAGGTGATCGGATCGCTCTCCCAAACGAGCGAGCCATCTTTGGCGTCGAGACACCAGACGTGACGCTCTTGCGTCGACTCGTTCGGGCGATTGTTGCCGCCGATGTACAAGCGGCCGTCGCGAGCGCTGAGCGTACACTTCGCCGTGACGTAGTACTTGGTCGAGTGCCACAGGACGTTGCCCGATTGCGGATCGAGACATGCGGTGAGGCCGTTGTTATCGGGCGGCAGTCCACGCCGGGCCCGTTGACTGGCCGAGTAACCGAAGAACGTCGAGTAATACAACTTGCCATCCATCACGCAGATGCCACAGTCATTGCCACCGCGACCGAACTCGGAAAAGTCCTTCTGCCACAGCAGCTTGCCGGTGTTCAAATCCCAGCCCCAAATCAACGGCTTGTTGTCCTTGGGAGAGTAAGGATTGTCGTTCGAGTAGATCCAGCTCATGACCTCGACACCATCGCCCGCGGCAGCCGGAATCCCTTTGAACGTGAACGGCTTCTCGGTCCCTTGATAGTCGTATTTGCCTGAGCCCGAGGCGTAGATCGCGACGTTGCCATGCACCACCGGCGGAAACTGTCGACTCCAACTGGGCGAACCGGTGAAGGGGGCTTCCCAGAGCAGCTTGCCGGTCGCGGCGTCGAGACAACGCACGAGCGACTGCTTGATCCCCGCCTGAGGCACGAGCAACTTGCCCGCGACGTACAACGGCGAGGTGAACGACAAATACACATCGGGCCAATGCCGTCGCCACAGCACGCGGCCCGTGTCTTGCTCGCAAGCGATGATCTGCCCCTCGGCCGTGTGCGTGTAGAGTCGACCGCCACCACACACGGGCAGATGTTTGATCGTTCCTTCGAGTCGCCGGGCCCACCGCATCCGCAGTGGCGGCGCGAGCCCTTGATCGTTCGCGTTCGTGCCGCCGAAGTCGCCATAGTTCGTGTACCAGTCGTACTTGCTGTCGGCGAACCGGTTCTTGATCGGGCTGCGCACTTCATGCACGGCCAAATCGCGCGTCGGCAACGGGGCTTGGCCATTCTCGCCGTACACGTACAGATAGCCATCTTCACTCGGGGCAAAGATTCGGCCATCCGCGACGGCCACCGGAGCCGAGAGCGGTGCACCGAACGCAGTCGGCAGCGCGATGGGTCCGCCCCCTTGCAGCGGCACCACGTACAACTTGCTATCCAACCCGCCGTAGATGGCGTGATCGCGCGTGACCACCGGCGCACAGATCGAGGGAGCCGGACACAACACCTCGGGCTGTTCGCTACCGGCCGTATGCCGACACAGTCCGAGACCCTGCTCGGGCTTCACGCGATAGATGTCGTTGCCTCGCACGCTGACCGCGGCAAAGCTGAGCAGCCCGGGCAAGTGGATCGCGGTTTGGGTTCCATTAACGAAGTCGGTCTCGACCTTGTCGCCATTGAGTTTGAGGACCTCGACACGTCCGGCGTTGTCGCGGCGATGCCACTGCACGTAGACATTGCCCGCGGCATCGGCACTTTGACCGAAAGTTGCCGGGAACTCTTTGCCGTCGTAGGCCGGTATCTCACCGACGACACGCAACTTGGCCGCGCTACCGGCGTCGTCGAGAAACACGGTCCGACCGCCCGCCGGAATCACGAGTGTTTTGCCGACCAAACACAACTCGCGCGAGCAGACGAAGTGATCTTTCCACGTTACGCGATTCGGTCGCGCCGCGAGCCAATCTTCCCCTTTCCAACGATCGGCGTCGAAGCCCACGACTTCTTTGACAAAGTCCCACGTCCAAGCCGTCGTTCCATCGGGCTCGACGGCGTAGACCTGAGCGCCGATCGTCGCAAAGTACGTTCGTTTGCCGTCAGTGACCGGGCTGGAAAAGATCGCCTCGCGGCAATCGAGTTCACGCACCGGCTTGCCCGTGGCG
>JAEUIL010000299.1 GCA_016794255.1 Planctomycetaceae bacterium
CATGATTCGCCCCAGCACGATCTCGGTCGGCCGCACCGGCTTGGTGACGATCGTGTAGATCGTCTTGCTCTTCAGATCGGCCGGCAGCGAAAAGACGCTCACGAACAAACCCATCACCAGCGACAAGACCGTCGTGGCCCAGAGCACAAAACTGAGATACAACGCCGCGGGATCATATGTGTCGGGATCGAGAAACCACAGCGCGAACGCCAGCAAGACGAGAAAGATCGCGAAGCCGGCCAAAGCCCGCCGCCGGACACTCTCTTGAATGGCGAGCCAAGCGAGAGCGCCGACCCGACGCGGCGACGTGCGCCACAGATCGTTGGCACCGGCCAGAATACCGAGCACCATCCGCTCGCCCGCCAACATCGGTCCCGAGACCAGCGCCAAGGCGGCGTAGACCAGCGCGAGCGCGACGATCGTCAGAACCGCGAGCGCAAAGAACCAGTGCTGCGCGGCAGCGGCGAGCCACGGGCCGAACACGATCGGGGCGGTTTCTAAAGTCATAAGCTCATCAGCATCCGTCGAATCAAATCGCCTGGGCAGTCGCCATGCTTCCTTGCCGCGTTATTGGTCGCCGCAGGCACGTCGGCCGGGACGCACTTCGGCGTCGCGTACGATGTTCAAAAACAACTCTTCGAGCGTGGTGGTCGGATGATCGATGCGATCGATCCGCGCACCGTGACGTTCGAGCACCGCCCGAACCTCGGCCTTGGCCTCGTCGCTCAGGTGCGAGGTGCGAATCTCGGTGGCGTCGGCCAATTTGAGCAGCTCGTCAACGCGGCCCAACTCTTTGAGCTCGCCTTGATGCAAGATCGCGATGCGATCGCAGACGTCTTGCACGTCGGCCAGCAAGTGCGAGCACATCAGCACAGTCTTGCCACGCCGCTTCAAATCCAAGATCAGATCTTTCATCTCGCGGCAACCGAGCGGGTCGAGACCCGTGGTCGGCTCGTCGAGCACGACCAGTTCCGGATCGTTGATCAGCGCCTGAGCCAGACCGACGCGGCGGGTCATGCCCTTGCTGTACTCTTTGAGCTGGCGCTTGCGGGCCTTTTCGAGCCCAACTTGCACGATCAGTTCCTTGGCGCGTTCGCGCCGGACTTGAGTCGGAATGTTGAACAGCTTGCCGTAAAAGTCGAGCGTCTCTTCGGCGTTGAGGAACCGATAGAGATACGTCTCCTCAGGCAGATAGCCGATGCGTTCGTTCTTGGTGACATCCGATGCCTTCTCGCCCAGCACGAAGGCTTCGCCCGAGGTGGGAAAGAGCAGGCCAAGCAGCAGCTTGATCGTGGTCGTCTTGCCCGAGCCGTTGGGGCCAAGCAGGCCGAAGATTTCACCCTTGCGGATGTTGAGATCGAGCGGTTTGAGGGCGCGGACCTTTTCGCGGCCCCAGAAGTCGCGATAGACCTTGGCGAGATTGCGAGTCTCGATGACGGTGTCTTGCGGCGCAGTGGCGAACGGAGATTGAGCCGAGGGACCAGCGGGCGAAATCATCATGATGTCCTGAAGGCTGCTTCCCAACGGTATCTCGTGGGAAGGGAATCGTGCGGACGAGCGCGTGTCGCCCCGCAGTCGGAATCGACCCGGGATGATAGCATCCCATCGGGCATTACGAACGGGGTGGGGTCATGGTTCGGCACCGGTCGGCGACCTGCCGAGGAGCCGAGATCGGGCCGGAGGCCGTTTCCCCAGCCCGCCGGGCGTCAAAACCAGGTTTTTCTGGCGTCGGACGACCACTTGGCCGAGTATATAAGTCGCGGGCAAGTCAGGTTGTTAAAATCTGATGAAGTTACCTTTTGACGACTTCGGGCCGAGCTAGTAGACTAACGGGCTCGTTTTTCCCGTAGTTCCAGAATTTGATCCCCTGTCTCTTACCCCCAGTCAGCTTCCCATGGCCAAAAAACGCAGCAAGCTCGGTGCTCGTACCAAGAAGAAGGATCCGGTATTCGTCGAAGGTGAACGTCCGCGTCCGATGTACATCGACTATCGCGATCTCGAGTTGCTCTCGAAGTTGACCAGCCGTCAGGGGAAGATCATCGGTCGTCGCAAGAGCGGTTGCACCGCCGTGAGCCAGCACGCCGTGAGCGCTGCGGTGAAGCGAGCCCGGTTCATGGCCTTGCTGCCGTATGTGGGCGACTAGGTTCGCATCGAACCGGTCGATAACTGAAATAACACAGCAGGCGTGTCGAGTCGGTTGACTCGGCACGCCTGCTGGTGCTTTTTTAAGGCGGCGTTTGAGGGTACGGCGCGAAACCGCAAGCGAGGGACGTGCCGGTTCACGCTGGCGACTCGCAAAAGTCGCGAGTGACACGCAAAAGTCGCGCGATTCCGCAGCCCGCTTGCGGTTTCGCGCGTTATCAGTCGACCCACTCGCGCGGTCTACACCGCCTCGTCGCCCGTCTCGCCGGTGCGGATCCGCACCACTTCGCTCAGCGGCGTGACAAAAATCTTGCCGTCGCCAATCTGACCGGTCTGGGCCGAACGCATCATCAGGTCGATGACCTTCTGCACGTTCTCGTCACGCACGACGACCTCGATCTTGACCTTGGGGACAAAGTCGACCGTGTACTCGGTTCCCCGGTACATCTCGGTGTGACCTTTTTGACGACCGAAGCCACGCACTTCGGTGATCGTCATGCCGTGAATCCCCTCGTGAGTCAGGGCGTTCTTCACGTCTTCGAGTTTGAAATGGCGAACAATCGCTTCAATTTTCTTCATGATGATATCTCCGCTTGATCTGCGTCATTGTATCGAATGCACGGGTTTTGCGTCAGCCGATTCCTCGCGGAACCTGCCGCACGAGGCTCTTCTTCGCGGGAAACCGAGTCGGCGGCAGCCGGTGAGCCGCCGCCGACCGTCGTTCCCACGGTAGACAGCCTGAACTAGATGAAAATGTAGCCTTCCTCGCCATGTTGGCTGTAGTCGAGCCCTTGAACCTCGTCGTTCTGAGCGACACGCAGGCCCATCGTGGCATCGAGAATCTTGAGCAACACGAAGGTCACGACCACGGCAAAGCCCCACGTAATCAACGCAGCCAAGATCTGCGGCACCAGCACGGGACCGCCTTCGAGCAGGCCCAACTTGCCGGGGAACAACGCCTGATCGGCGACGGCTTCGGTGGCAAAGACGCCGGTCAACACGGCACCCAAGGTCCCGCCGACACCGTGTACGCCGAACGCATCGAGCGAGTCGTCGTACTTGAACATCGACTTCAGCGTGCTGCATGCGAACAGACACACGACCCCGGCCACGGCACCCATGAGCAACGCCGGCATCGGCTGCACGAAGCCCGAGGCGGGGGTGATGCAGACCAAACCGGCCACCGCACCCGAGCAAGCGCCGAGCACCGTTGGCTTGCCACCCTTGAACCACTCAACGATCGGCCAGGACAGCGCACCGGCCGCGGCGGCGAGATGCGTGACGGCAAAGGCACTGGCGGCGAGATGCGTCGAAGCAAGCGCGCTACCGCCGTTGAAACCAAACCAGCCGAACCACAGCATCGCCGCACCGATCACGGTATAGGTCAGATTATGTGGCGGCATCGGATTGTGTCCGTAGCCCAGTCGCTTGCCCATCACGAGAGCGCAGACCAGCGCCGACGCGCCCGAGCTGATATGCACGACGGTTCCGCCAGCGAAATCAAGCGCGCCGGTCTTGCCATCCAGCAAGGCAAACTTGCTGCCAAACGCCAAAATGCCGCCGTCCCACACCCAGTGGCAGAGCGGGCAGTAGACCACGGTTCCCCAGATGATCGAGAACACGACCATGGTGCTGAACTTCATTCGTTCGGCGAACGCACCGCAGATCAAAGCCGGGGTGATGATGAAGAACATCCCTTGGAACAGCATGTGTGTCAGACGACTGATCGTCCCTTCGAGCGGGAACGTCTGCACGCCGTCCTTCATCTCGCCATGCACATTTTGCAAGAAGAGATACTCGGTGTTGCCGATCCAGGGACTGTAACCCTCTTGGCCCGCGGTGCCACCGAAGGCCAACGAGTAACCGTAGATCGCCCACAGCACGGTCATCAATCCCATCAGAAAGAAGCACTGCATCATCACGCCGAGCACGTTTTTCTTACGGACCAAACCGCCATAAAAAAGTGCGAGGCCCGGCGCGGTCATGAACAGCACCAGCGCCGAACTCACGAGCATCCACGCTTGATCCCCTTTGTCGAGCGTCGGAGCAACCGGCGACGCGGCAGGCTCTTGGGCAACGAGGGTCGAAGCGCACGAAACCACGATCGCTGCGCAGAGCGCAGCCACGAACGATAACCGCCTGGACATGACACGAATCTCCAATGTGGGTGCAGAGTACCGCCTGGGAGCGTGACGGCTCGACCAAAAAATCGCGTGAGCATCGCCTTGCGGCGTCCCTGGAGCCCACGAAACTCGCCGGTCCTACCATCTGCGTCCCCGGTCCGGATCGAGTGTCCGCCACATCGCTGCCGGCCGTTGAGAACGACGCCGCCATTTTGCTTGAGGATTCGTAATAATGCAAGCCCGCGGAAGTAGAAAGATTGATTGATGCAAGGAGCGGTTTTGGACTCAATTTGGGGTGAAGTTTCGGGTCACTTGAGATAGCCGGGCGTAGGGAACACGGATGAACGCAGATGAACACAGATGAAGGGGATAAGACAGGATTTGAGACTTGCGAGACCGCTACCTCTGGGAGTGCCGAACGTACGTTTGCTTATTCTCAGTCGATTTGAGGTCAACATCGTTGCCTGTCATATCTCATTCATCCGTGTTCATCTGCGTTCATCCGTGTTCCCTACGCTCTCAATGCGTTTAATCTCTCCCCTGCCGCTACGTGTAACGCTCGCTGATCTGACTTATGATGCGTTCTGATTCGCTCGCTTTCGCTAGGAACATCTGCCATGCAGTTCACGGCTCGTCGATTTGATAACGGGACACCGGTCGAAGTGGAAACCGATCGCAATCGGGTCGTGCACGTCCGGCCGATCGCCGAGCCCGCCGGGGGCGATACGCTTCCCTGGGTCGCTCCGGGGTTTGTCGACGTGCAGGTTAACGGCTATGCGGGACAAGAGTTCTCGTCGCCCGACCTGACGCCCGACAAGGTCGCGACAATCATTCGCAAGCACTTCGAGTTCGGCGTGACGGGCATTTGTCCGACGTTGACCACGCAGAGCTTCGCGGTCATGCAGCATGGCATGCGACAGATCGCGCTGGCCTGCGAGCAATCGGCCGATGTGGCCGCGGCAATGGTCGGCATTCATCAAGAGGGTCCGTACTTTGCCGAAGAAGACGGACCGCGTGGGGCCCATCCGCTCGAACATGTCCGCGCTCCCGACTGGGACGAGTTTCAACGGCTACAAGCCGCGGCGGGCGGACGCATCAAGATTCTCACGATGTCGGTTCATTTCGCGAACGCGCCGGAGTTCATTGCTCGCGTCACGGCGTCGGGTGTTGTCGTGGCCGTGGGACATACCGGGGCGACCGGCGAGCAGATTCGGGCGGCGGTCGACGCGGGAGCGCAACTCAGCACGCACTTGGGCAACGGCGCTCACCGCATGTTGCGGCGGCATCCGAACTACATCTGGGACCAACTCGCCGAAGATCGTCTCGTGGCGAGCTTGATTGTCGACGGTCATCATCTGCCGCCCGAGGTCGTGAAGTCGATGGTTCGTGCCAAGACGCCGAGTCGCGTGATCTTGGTCAGCGACGTCTCGGGTTGGGCCGGGATGCCGCCGGGGCGCTATGCATCGATGGGTGGCGAGATCGACATTCTCGCCGATGGTCGGCTCTGCATCGCCGGGCAAGATCAACTTCTGGCCGGAGCGTCGGCGCCGATCGGGGTGAGTGTCGCCAACGTCATGCGCTTCGCCGGAGTCGATCTGGCCACGGCGGTTGACATGGCGGCGATGGGGCCCGCGCGGTTGATCGGCGCTCGCTGCGGCGGCTTGCGACCGGGCGATCCGGCGGACTTCGTGCTGTTTCGCTTGGCGGGCGAGGCGTTGAATGTGGTCGCCACGATGGCCCAGGGTGAGTGGCGTTTCGGGATGCAATGAATCGTCGTGCAGGCTATCTGTGTGCCATGGCCACGTCCGCGTGGCCATGCTCTCCCGGGTGACACGCATGTCCACGCAGACGTGGACATGGCACACGGAAGTCAGACGAAGCTCCCGATGGCGCTTGCCATGGCCGGGGTGCATCGTCGTTCGTTACAATGCGACCTTCGCTCGTCACCTTCCGTGGGGTTGATCCGTGTTTCTCGCCGAACCGCCGTTGTCGCAGTACGATCTCAACTTCAACTTCGCGGGCGTACCGGTCCGGGTCCACCCGTGGTTCTGGATCTTGACCGCTCTCATGGGCTCGGGCGGGCTGCATCATTCACCGAACGCGGGCGTCGCGCTGCTGCTGTGGATCGCCGCGGTGTTTATCTCGATCTTGATCCACGAGTTGGGGCACTCGCTCGCGATGCGGCACTACGGCACCTCGTCGCATATCGTGCTGTATTCGATGGGTGGCATGGCAATTCCGCATCACGGTTACCGCGGCGGCACCTGGGCGCAGGTCGCCATCTCGCTGGCGGGCCCCTTTGCCGGGTTCGCGTTTGCCGGCGCGATCATCGCCGCACTGATCGCCTCGGGCGTGGGTGTTCGGGTGCTGGTCGGGTTCCCGTTCCTGGTTCACGTGGCTCACGAACCGCTCTCGCCGTGGAATTTGCAGATGCTGGTTACCGACTTGCTGTACGTCAACATCTACTGGGGCATCATCAATCTGATGCC
>JAEUIL010000326.1 GCA_016794255.1 Planctomycetaceae bacterium
GAGGACAAGGGCCTGAATGTCATCGCGATGAAGATGATGGTCGTGACGCCCGACCTGGCCAAGCAACACTACGCCGAGCATGTGCAGAAGGGTTGGTATCCCACGCTCGAAGCGTTCATCACCGGCGGGCCGATTGTGGCGGCAGTGATCGAAGGTCTCGAAGCGATCCGCGTGGTGCGCGACATGTTGGGTGCGACCAACGGTTTGAAGGCCGCGGCCGGCACGATTCGCGGCGACTTCAGTAGCAGTCGGCAGATGAATCTCGTTCACGCCTCGGATGGACCGGAAGCCTCGGCCCGCGAAATCGCTCTGTACTTCAAGGCGAACGAGTTGTGTGCCCACACTCCGACGATCACGCCTTGGATGCGTGCCGCCGACGAAACGTAAATCGCGCCTGAGCAGAAAGCTGTGGCATGGCCCCACCGCCAATCGACGCGCGTGCTTTGAAAGCCGACTACGATCGCGATGGTTTCGTGATCGTGCGGCAGTTTCTGCCGCAGCCCGCGTTTGCCGAACTGCGTGTCGAGTTGCAGCGTTACATCACCACGGTGGTGCCGACGCTGCCCGACACACATGCGTTCTACGACGACAAGAGTCGGTCCGAGACGCTCAAGCAAATGCAGTTTCTCGAACAGGACGCGTACTTCGGCCAAGTCGTCGAGCAGCCGCAATGGCGCGACTTGGCCGAACTGCTGTTGGGCGACTCACCGGTGCTCAAAGGGTGCGAGTGGTTCAACAAACCCGCGGGGACTAACCATCCCACGCCGCCGCACCAAGACAACTACTACTTCAATCTCGTCCCGCCCCACGTGCTGACGATGTGGTTGGCACTTGAAGACGTCGACGAAGAGAATGGTTGCTTGCGTTACATCCCCGGCTCGCATCTACGCGGTCGACGTCCGCATGCCCGGAGCAATGTGCTCGGCTTCTCGCAAGGGATTGCCGACTACAGCGACACCGATCGTTCGCAAGAGGTGCCGATGGTGATCCGGGCGAACGACTTGCTCGTGCATCACGGGTGGACGATCCATCGCGCCGATCCGAATCGCTCGTCGAACCGCAATCGCCCCTCGTTCGGCATCGTCTATCGCGGCGCAAAAACGGTCGTCGATCAAGCCGCTTTTGACGAGTACCTGCAAAGCGCCAAAGCCCAGCATCGCGGGCTTGGCCTCAACGTGTAGTTCTGCTTACCACAGCAACTTGCCGCCGTCGATCACGACCAGCGAACCGGTCATGTAGCTCGACGCATCGCTGGCCAAAAAGACCGCGAGCCCGCCGATCTCATGCGGTTCGCCCCAACGCCCCATCGGAATCACCGCCTCGACCTCAGCCTTGAAGTCCGGGCGCTCGCTGATCCAGCGTCGATTCGCATCGGTGAGGAAAGGTCCCGGAGCGATTGCGTTCACCGTCACGCCGTAAGGTGCCCAGTCGGCAGCCACCGCTTTGGTGAACATCGTCAGAGCGGCCTTGGACGTCTCGTAAGATCGACCCCGCATCGCGCGGCCGGCCCACATGCCTGAGATCGACGAGACGTTGATCACTCGCCCACGCCGCCGTGTGAGCATCGCGCCGCCGATGAGCTTCGTGCAGAGAAACGCCTGCGTCAGATTGAGGTCGATGATCTTTTGCCACTCGGCCAGTGGCATGTTCTCGGTCGGAATGTTGATCCGGCGACCGCCGACGTTGTTGATCAAAATGTCGATCGCGTCGTACTTGTTCAGCGCTTCCTCGCACATCCGTTCCGCCTCGGTCGGGAGGCCGAGATCAGCCTGGATGGTCGAAACTTTGTGCCCTTGTCCGGCGAGCTCGGCCTGAGCCGCGGCCAAATGCGACTCATCACGCCCGGTGATGACGAGCTCGGCACCGGCTTGGCCC
>JAEUIL010000375.1 GCA_016794255.1 Planctomycetaceae bacterium
CGCCACGCTTCGAGATCGGCGAAGCGATGCACATTGCCGAAGCCAGCCGCTTGCGCCATGCCGGCCTAGTCGACATCGATCGCGCCGCCGGCCGTGGTTTGTCCGCCGGTCACCTCATAGATGCCGTTGTCGAACACGATCACGGTCAAGTTCCGCACCCCCGCGGCAATGATCGTCACCAGCACGCTCAGCCCCATCAGCGTGCAACCATCGCCGTTGAGCACGATCACTTCCCGCTCAGGTTGTGCCAGCGCGAAACCAAGTCCGATCGCCGGCGCGTGTCCCATCGCCGACGGTAGATAGTGAAAGTCAAGCGGCGACTGCGACAGTCGCGGCCATTCGCGGGCCGAGCCCATCGTGGTCACCACGAGTTGCTCGCGGCGCAATTCGTGCAGCACGCGCAGAGCTTCGAGAAACGGCATGCGTCGATCGGTCATGGCAGTGGACATCGAGTTTAGCCCTTTCCTTCGGCGACGAGTCCGACACCCGGTCGGCCCGCTTGTTCACAAGTGCGAAAATGCTCGACGAACTGCCGCGGACCGTCGGGCGCGGTCAGAATCACCGAGTCGAGACCCCAGGCTCTAACGATCGGCTCGCAGAACGTCTTGGCCGAGTCTTTCGAGGCCTCGATGAGATAGTTGCGATAGCCGATCAAGGCGTAGAGCGGCAGCTGCAAATCGAACAGCACGTTGCGCAGTGCATCGCCCGACTCGAACAAGCCTGTGCTTTGAATGATGACCAACGGACGTTTGCCGGCCATGTACAGACCCGCAGCGATAGTCCAGGCCTCGCCTTCGCGGCAGACACGCACCAGTTGCAGACCGTCGATCGCCAGCAGATCGCGTTCCCACGTGCCGAGCACCGAGTCGGGCAGCCACACCACATGCGAGATTGCTAGCTCGCGCAGAGCGGGCGCCATTTGCGCGCCGGTGAGCAGTTTGATCGCCGGCGACGGCGGAGAAGATGCGCTCATGATAGGCTCAACCAACCTCGACGCGTGTGAATTCGATCCCCGAACCGTCACCGAGTCTAACGTCTCGCGCGGCAGAATACACCTCGGGGGAATCACCCACATTCCGTAGCCGAACTCGCCAGAGTTCGGGAGTCTTTTCGCAGGGCCACCACCCGAACTCCGGCGAGTTCGGCTACGAGGCAATCGAAACGCACTAGCCGGTCGCGATGCGCAGACCAATGCGGCAGGCGTCGTCGAACTGGGCGAGATTTAATGCTTCGGCCACGGTGTGGGCGTTTTCTTGACCGCAACCCAGCGTGACGGTCGGTAGCCCCCGGGCGGTGAGCCAATTGGCGTCGAGCCCGCCGTTGCTGATGCCTCGCATCGGCTCTCCGCCGCACGCGCGAACCGCGCTCTCAGCGGCTACGATGGTTGGCTCGTCGTCCTTAAGGCGGAACGACTCGTAATCCAACCGCGTCTCAATTTTCACGCTGCCGCAAACTCCGGCGGTGTTCTTGATCTGCGCCGCGGAGCGCTCAAAGGCCGTTGTGATCGCCTGGAGAATCTCTTGGCGGAACTCGGGATCGTGGCTGCGACACTCGGCTCGCACGGTGACGAGATCGGTCACAACGTTCGTCGCCGCGCCACCTTGAATCACGCCGACGTTGCTCGTGCCGCGCCGGTCGCCTTTGCGTACATCGCCGAGCCAGCCGCCCGATTGCAGCGAGGCAATCGCCACACCCGCGATCGTGATCGCACTCACGCCGCGCTCGGGCGCTCCGCCGGCATGACTGGCCAGGCCGTGAATCGTGAGCATGATGCGAAACGCACCCGTCGCCCCCACGGTGATCTTCGTCGGGTCACCACCGTCCCAATTGAAGCAGAGTTTCGGCTTGTCGAGGATCTTCAGATCAGCATGTCGCGCGCCGAAGAGACCGACCTCCTCTTGAATCGGCCAGAAGAATGTGAGCGGCGGATGGGACAACTTGCGGCGGAGAATTTCGAGCGCCGCGATCAACACCACCGCACAACCGGCGCGATTGTCGGCTCCGAGGCCCGTGAGCTTGTTGCCCGACCGGACGTGAGTCCCTTTCATGACCGGCTTCGTCCCCACGCACAGCGGCACGGTGTCCATATGAGCCATGAGCAGCCGCCGCGGGCCATTCAGCGTGCCGGGCAAGACCAACGCCAGATTGCCACACTCGCCGCCGATCGGTGTCTTCTTTTGCGCTTCGTCGCCCCGAATCGCTGCGGCCGGCGCTCCCGCGGCGCGCAGTTGCTTGACGATCGCCGCGCGGATTTGCCCTTCGTGGCCACTGGTGCCGGGAATATCGAGCAGTTCCATCACGAGCTTGCGAGCGGCTTTGAGGTCAGGCTCGGGCGAAGCGTGGGTAACCGATGCCGTGGAACGACGCGCGGGTTTCGAGCGAGTGGCCATGATGTGAATTCGCGGTGAAGGAGCAAGATGCGACGCAACTCGGGCGGACGTTACGATACCGCAGTCGCTTCGACCGGAACAGCGGAGCAAGTTTTCGCTTGTGATTATTCGCGTAGCCGAACTCGCCAGAGTTCGGGAGTCCTTGGACACGGCGAGCCCCCGAACTCTGGCGAGTTCGGCTACGTTCGTTAGGCGAATTCCGGCTCACACCTTGTGACCTAGTCCGTGAGGCCGGTAAGATGCTCGATTCACCTTTTATCACCTCCGTCAGGCTACCATGGCGCGCCGCTTCATCAATCAGTTCACGCACCAAGAACCGATCGACCAAATCTTTCTTGCCCAGCAAAAGCAGTTGCGGCCGAATCGCAATGGCAACACGTATTTACAGGTCGAATTATCCGACCGCTCGGGCATCATCAGCGGTCGCATGTGGAACGCCGGCGAGGGGGAGTATCGCGGCTTCAACGACGGCGATTTCGTGCGGGTCGAAGGACTGGCCCAACTGTTCCAAGGCCAGATGCAGTTGATTATCCACAACATCTGTCGGGCCCGCATGGACGAGGTGAACGAAGACGACTTCATGCCCCTGTCGCCGGCGATGATCGATCAACTCGTCGCCCGGCTGATCGAGATTCTGCGGTCGATCAAGAATCCGCAGCTACGATCGTTGGCCGACTGCTTTGTCATGGACGAAACGTTCATGGCCAAGTTCGCGCGAGCGCCGGCGGGTGTGAAGAACCATCATGCGTATGTCGGCGGTCTGCTCGAGCACGTGGTCAACTTGATGGAAGTCATTCTGCTCGTGACGCCGCGCTACCCCGAGCTCGATCCCGAGTTGATGCTGATCGGCGCGCTGACCCACGACATGGGCAAGATCGACGAACTGGCCTACGACAAAGGCTTCAGCTACACCGACGAGGGGCAACTGATCGGGCATCTGGTGATGGCCGTGAGCACGGTCGAACGCAAAGCGGCCGAGGCGCAGAAGCTGACGGGCGAGGCGATCCCCGAGGAAACGCTGCTGCGGATCAAGCACATGATCATTAGTCATCATGGCGAGTACGAGTACGGCAGTCCGAAGTTGCCGATGACTCTCGAAGCGATTGCCCTGCATCAGCTCGACAATCTCGACGCCAAGCTGCACAGCTTCGGACAATTGATGCGCGAAGACCCGAACGTCGAAAGCCACTGGACCGCTTATCAGGCCTCGCTCGGGCGGAAGTTATTCAAAGGCGGCAAGTAATCGCCAGCTGGTGATCGATACGCACCAGTCGTGAGGTGGTGCAACTCGCTTGCGGTTTCGCGCATACGTTGTTCGAGGATGATGTACGTGCGAAACCGCAAGCGAGGGGCGACGAATCTCGACCGGTGTGAGCGTGAAAGAACTCGCGCTACTCGAACTTGGGAATCTCGGGTGCCGGCAGCTCTTTGACCAGCCGTTTGATCACGTCTTCGCTGTTCATACCCTCAGCCTGGGCTTGAAAATTCGTGCTCACACGATGCCGCAGGACGGGGATCGCCACGCGACGAATGTCGTCGATCGCCACCGAGAACCGGCCGTCCATTGCCGCCAGGGCTTTGCCGCCGTGAATCAAGAACTGCCCGGCTCGTGGGCCCGCGCCCCAATCGACCAGCTCGCGGACAAACTCGGGCGCGGCGTCGTCTTTCGGTCGAGTCGAACGGACCAGCCGGGCGACGTATTTGATGACGTACTCGCTGACCGCGACGGAACTGACGAGCTTCTGCAGGTTCAGAATCGCGCGACCGGAGAGGACCTTGCGCACCTCGGGCTTTTCGCCGCGGGTAGTGCTCGCCAAGATGCGTTCTTCTTCGTCCGAGGTTGGGTAACCGACCTTGATATTGAACATGAAGCGATCGAGCTGCGCCTCGGGCAGCGGGTAGGTTCCTTCCTGTTCGATCGGGTTCTGCGTGGCGATTGTGAAGAACGGCTCGGGCAGCACGTAGGTCGTTTGTCCGACCGAGACTTCGCGTTCCTGCATCGCTTGCAGGAGCGCCGCCTGCGTTTTCGGCGGCGTGCGGTTGATCTCGTCGGCGAGCAAGATGTTGGTAAAGATCGGCCCTTCGACGAAGCGGAAATTGCGCCGGCCGTTGTCGTCTTCCTCGAGCACGTTGGTGCCGGTGATGTCGGACGGCATCAGGTCGGGCGTGAACTGGACGCGTTTGAACTGCACGTCGAGAATCTTGGCAAGCGTGGCGACCATCAACGTCTTGGCGAGGCCCGGCACACCTTCGAGCAGGCAGTGGCCGCGCGTGAAGATGGCGGCGAAGAGTTGCTCGATGACTTCATGTTGGCCGACGATCACCTTTTGCAGTTCTTCTTGCATCAAGCGTCGATGCTGCGAGAACTCCTGGAGCACATCGCCGAGGCTGCGTGGTTTGGTAGACAAAGCGAATCCTTGCCAGTGGAGCGCGAGTGAGGTGAGTCAATCCGGCCGACATCTCATTCTATCGGATTGGCAAAGCGTGTCGACATCGCGTTTCCATAGTATCCATCACGCTCCGCGTGATGCGGTATCTGAAAAAGGTCGCAAGCAAACCGGGACCCAAAGGCGTGGCGAGTTCTGCCGGACTTCCCATCACGACGGAGCGTGATGGATACTCTACGCGACCACATCGAGCATGCCGCCGAGAGTTTGTTTCGCGGCACAGTCGAGCGTGCGGATCAACAACGGCCGGGTGTCGATCGAGCGTTCGATGGACAGCGGCAAAACCTCGCCAGTCGTCCCGCCGGCGAGAATGCGGTCGACATTGAGCGACGCCCCGAACGGTCGCGGCCCACAGGCTCGGGTCAACCGGTGTGTGCAACCGCACCGCGCCACGACGTGATAACCGACGTACAGCCGCCCGGTCACGGTCCGCGCGATCTTCTGCAGACCAAGGAACAGCAGCGGTGACGCCGAGAGTGGCGAGAGCGGGGGGATCATCGCACACGTGGAACTGCCGAGAAGCGGCCACGACCACGACGGTCGCAGCTCTTCTCTCCACGCTAATTGCCCCGCCCGACACGTCAATCGAGCTTATCGCTGAAACAGCGGCAACAGGCCGGTGCGGAGCGGATGTGCCGATCCGGCCGGTTGTGCGACTTCCTTTTGCTTGGCATCGGGCCGAATAGCGAGGGCCACGCCCAACCAACCGTCACGCAGCTCGCATTGCGTCACGACCACGTCGGCCAACCCGGGCTTGGCGGCCACGAGCTTGTCGGGGATCAGCTTCATCTGTCGCGACGGCGGAAACGCCTTGCTGAAGATGCCACGCAGCGCGACCTGGGCTCCGATATTGAGTCGGTCGCCGATCAACTGCACGGTTCCTTGCCGACACAGCGGCGCACCGGGCTGAGTCAGATCGGGCTTGTAGAGCACGCGGACTTGGAAATCCTTCCACGACTGTTGACCTTTCTTCAGTCGCGACAGGGCCAGGTTCAACTCAAGCTGACCATCACGGCAGCGGACGCGAATCGAGTTCTCCGGCGCGAACGTCAGCAGCAGATCTTTGAGATTCTCTTCGTCCGGCATCTCGATCGTGGTCTTGAGCTTGGCGGCGATCTGATCGCGGAGTTCGGGCAGCGAATACGTCTTGCCGTTCCAGCCGAGTTGATGCAGCACGTTGTTCATCGCACTCTCGTGCATCTGCATACTGGCAAGACTATTGCTCGGCGCTCGGGGACGCGGCCCATGACCAGCGAGTTGTTCGCCCGTGGCCATCCGCAACCGCATGGTCACTCGGTCGGCCGTGGTTTGCGATTCGACCAAGTGCGGTGAGATTTTCAACTCATCGAGCGGCCCGGTCACGTGATCGCGGAAGAACGAGTTGCCGTTACGAATGTTGCCCGAGATCTCGTTGTCGATGTGCGTGCGAACTTCGGTGCGGATTTTGCGTTTCGCCTCGGCCGACGCTTGAGGTTGGGCTTCGTCGTACTTGTTGCGAGCCACGCCCTGCACGAGCGAGCTGAGAAACGGCATGTTGTCGAACCGCGATTGAATCCGTTTCAAAGCCGGCCGTGAATCGGCCTCCACTTGGGTCTCGCCGACCTCGAAGCCATCGAGATCGAGTTGCAGTTCCTTCGCGGCGACGAACGACGAGTCGGCCTCGGTGTGGGCCGTCACGGGACCGCTGACCGTGTAGGTCTGCGAGAAGATTTTGCCCCGCGCCTCGAGCGCCATCCGCACTCGGGTCGGATCCGGAATGAAGCGGACTTGCACGTGCGTGTGGGTTCGGCTCCAACCACGAGTCGGCAATCCGGCGACGGTGTCGTTGACTGTCGCGCTGCGCGAGTCGGTCCGGGCCAAGACGCGATTGACCAAGTCGGCCGTGAATGTGAGCCGCATGTTCGCGTTGCGGTAGTGGGTCTCGATCTGCCGGGCGAGTTGCTGCTCGGCCGGTTCAGGCGACTTGACCAACTTGAGATAACTGATCGCGATAGGCCGGGCGTGAACCGGATTGAGCGACTGCTCGAACTGCTCGATATCGGCGAGCAACTTGCGAGTGTCGATTTGCTCGTGACCCCAATGCCGCAGTTCTTCGCGGAGCGAGGTGAGCGTTGTCGCCGAGGCGTATTGTTGTTCCCAACTCTTGAGACCGCTTTCGACGCGGGACAACACACGCTGCACGAGCGCCCGTTCTTCATCGTGCTTGAGCGACTCGCGTTGCGCCGTTAACTGATTAAGCGCGTCAACGAGCAGATAGTCGCGCCACTCGCTGCCGCGGGGACCTTGGTTCGTGACGGCCACGAGGTTCGTCAGACAGGCCTTGAGTCGCGCGGGGGCTTGAGCCGCGGCGGTGGCGTCGATCGGCTTGATGGTCAGTTGCGGCAATACGGCCCAGGTGTCGAGGCGGCGCGTCAGGCTGTAACCGGTCCGTCGCAACTCGTCGCCCAGCGGCGTCTCGCCCGCTTTCGTGACCAGCAGATTGAGCTGGCTTTGCATGTCGGCCAAGTCAGTGAGCAGCTCTTGCGTGCGCGACGTCCAGGCCGACGGTTCTTGGCCGAGAGCCACGAGCAATGCCCGCACTTGATTGGCCCAGTTCGCGGCCTCGGGATGCAACGACAGTCGATCAAGCTGCGCGATCAACTCATGCGGCACGGGCCACCACGCTTGCGTGGCCGACGCGGCCGGTGCGTTGCCCGTGATGTTGGCTTCGGGCTGAGCTTCGATCTTCGGCGTGGCGATCGCGTCCGGAGTCGGCATCGCGGCGGCCGGCGGCAGCGGCAACTCGGTTCGCTTCGGCAGCGTCGCGGTCAACTCGGGCTGCGCGATCGGCGTGACCGGTGTCGTCTCGGCCGGAATCGCAGGCGCGGTCGGAACCGGCGTGTTGGTCACAGTCGCCGTGCTATTCGGGACCGGTGCGGCAGTCACGATCGGCTTGCGCGCCGGGGGCGTGTCGTCGCCATCGAGCAACTGCAGCGGATCCTGCGTGACGACATCGGTGAACTTGTTCACGAAGTCGGTCACCGGCGCGGTCATCGTCGGTAGCTGCCGTACGAAGTCGTGAGCCGCCTCGCGTGACTCGTGAATCATCGTCGGCATCAAGGGCGACGGTGCGGGCGCGATCGGCTGTTGCGCGATACGGGCTTCGGGATACGCGATCACCGGCACGGGTTCGATCGCGTACGGCTGTTCGAGCGGCGTCGAAGCGACCGGTGGCGCGGCGGGAAGGCGTTCGAGTTGCTGGACGTCCAAGCGCGGCAACGATACTGCCAGGTTGATCACCGGCAGGGGCTCGACTGACAGTGGCTCGGGTGTGTCGACCTGCTCAAGGTCCGGCAGCGTGACGCGTCGCGCCAAATCGCTCGAGTCTTGACCGACGACCACTTGCCGCTTCTTCTTCGGCGGCGCTAGCGTGGGTTGCCCTTGATCGTGAGCCAGCGCTGCTAGCGGAGCCGATTCGGGCGCAGAGCCGTACCAACCGCGTGGCGCGGTCAGGCAGAGTGCAAACAGGGCGACCAATGCCAAGAGCATTGGCCACGTCGATGCAGCACCTTCGGGTCGGCTCATGTCTCTTCCTTCGTCATGGCCAGCGGCGAAACTGTGACACTCCTTGCCACCAGTGCTGAATCTCATCGGATAACCGACGCGATCTGTTAAGCCGTGCCGATTGGGAAACGCGCGGATTCCGGGCCTGACGATAGCTCAGCCGAGGGGGGAGTCTGCTGGTCGTGAGGGCAATTCCAGTCAGACCGCTGATCCGCCATTTTCCAAAGTCGGCGTAGGAAACCCGATTCGCCCGGTCAGGTCCAGATCAACACGCCCTGTGACGCGTCGTAAGTCCAAAGAAAATCGCCACCTTCGGTCAGCTATCGGGTGTGAAACGGCTCGACCCGGCGGGCGTCTGACCTGCGGTGGTTGACGAAGCGGTGAGGCCGCAACTTGGCGCGCTCCGTGACCCCAGCGATGATACGGCCTGTTTTCCTTCGCTAGCAGGCTTCGGCTGCTGTCATTCATCACCGTTTACACGACGGTTCTTAACTATGCTGACCCGTTTGATAACGCATCTCGTTCGCAGCGCGGCTTTAGTCATGATTCTGTGCACGACGGTGCTTGCGCAGCAACCGCCGTATGATGTGTTTCCCGCAGCCGATCCGCCGTACTATCGGGTTCGTTACGAGGCGTCGACCGCGGCCGGCGAGTTGAGCTATCCGGTCAACTACACGATCTGGATTCCGCCCGGCGTGAAGTTGGTGCGGGGCGTGATCGTGCATCAGCACGGCTGCGGCGAGGGGTCGTGCAAGTCGGGCCTCACCGGCGCTTACGATCTGCATTGGCAAGCGCTGGCCAAGAAACACGATTGTGCGCTGCTCGCGCCGTCGTATGAACAACCTCAGACGGCCGACTGCCAAATGTGGTGCGATCCGCGCAACGGCTCGGGTGCCGCGTTTAAGAAATGTCTCGTCGATTTGGGTACCAAGTCCGGGCATCCCGAGTTGGCCAAGGCGCCGTGGGCGTTGTGGGGTCACAGCGGCGGCGGACATTGGGCTGGCGGCATGACGCTGGTTTATCCCGAGCGCGTCGTCGCGGCGTGGTTGCGCTCCGGCGTGCCGTTGCTCAAGGAAGATCCCAAGCGGCTGACGATCAAAGTTCACACCGTGCCCGACGCCGCGCTGCATGTGCCGATCATGTGCAATCCCGGCACGCAAGAAGGTGTGACGGTCAAGGACGGGCGCTTTGCCCTGGTCTGGCCCGCGAACGAAGCATTCTTCAACGAGGTGCGTGGCAAAGGAGGCTTGGTCAGCGTGGCAGTCGATCCGCTTACGGCGCATGAGTGCGGCAATCAACGGTATCTCGCGATTCCATGGCTCGACGCCTGCTTGAGCGCTCGGTTGCCGCAAGTCGCTGGCGAGCCGTTGCGACCGATGCCGACGAGTGACGTGTGGCTCGGCCCGATCACGGGTGGTGAGGCGGTTCCCATGCGTAAATTTACCGGCGATCCGTTGACCGCCGCGTGGTTGCCGAGCGAAACGCTGGCCCGGCAATGGATGCAATACGTGAAAGACACCGCTGTGAGCGACACGACACCGCCGCCGGCACCGACGCAAGTTCGTCTCGCAGGCAATGAGCTTCGTTGGTCGGCCGACGCCGATTTGGAAAGCGGCCTCGCCGGTTTTGTGATCGAACGCGACGGGCAGTTTCTGGCGAACGTGCCCGACAAGGGAAAGAATCCGTTCGGCCGTGTGATCTTTCAGAACCTGCAATACAGCGACACGCCGACGCAGCCGCTTGTGCCGATGCAGTTCACCGACACGACCGCCGAGTCCGGCAAGCGTTACACGTATCGCGTGATCGCGTTAAATACGGTTGGGTTGAAATCACCCCCGAGCGACGCGGGAAAGTAGCACGCGTTGCGGCGGATTGAGTGAGGTGAGGTAGTTAGATTATGTAGCTAGTATCGCACTACGGTTCTCGATAGCGTAGAGATCGATGAATACGTTCCGCGGTTTAAGTCACCACTTTGCAAAGATTGGGGGCAATCATGTTGGCTATGTTCGGCATGTATCCGTTCACACACCCTGGCGAGTAGCGAAGGGATCGGTAGATGGGCGAAGTGGGCCTGCATCGCGGCGGTTACGTATTCAAAACTCGATCGCGATTGCCGATGACAGGTCTCGACCACCGTCGGAATCGTCTCCACAAAGCGACTACCGGCGGCGCTCTGCGCGCTGAACGATAGCTTTCGCCAGATCACTGCTGAACGCAACGCGCGTTCACTGGCATTGTTGGTCGGCTCGACGCCCACCACGTCTAGAAACGTCCACAACCGCTCGCGATGCTCGTACAACGGGGCACACATCCCGACGAGTTTCGGGTTGCCGCTGAACTCTCCGCGCAGCAAAAGGTTGTCGATCTCACGGTGGATCGGTTGCATCAGTCGCTCAAATCCACGACAGGTAATCGTCCCGTCGCGACAACGGGACCACTGACGGAAGAGTGCCTTCGTCGGCCGCAGCAAATCGCGACCCAACCTTTTCACTTGCTGATCCGGATGCCCGACGAGCGCCTGAAAGTCGCGCTGGAGATGGGCCCAGCACCATGGCAGACTTCCTTGGCTGCCATACATCTTGGCCCGATAGCAGTTCACCACGCCATGGAACGCGTCGGTCAAGAGTTCTTGCAAAACGGCGGCGGCCCGTGTCGTCCGCAACGCAAAGACCGTATAGGCATCGGCGACAAAGACCCACAGCCACGACTTCGTTCGCGCCTGTTTCGTCGGTGATTCGTCGATGCCCAACACGTCGGCCGCCGGCAATTGTCGCGAAAGTTCTTCGTAGGCCGGCGTGAGTGACAGCGTCGCTTGAGCTTGCAACTTGACCACCCAACCCGGCGAGCAGGGTTGATTCAACACTTGTTCCAACAACAACGCTACGCGCCGCTTGCTCTGCTTGAAACAACCCATCCGCAGTGCGGTCAGGGCGATCAGTCGCAGGCCGGCTTGACCTTGAGTCACGCCGCGCGGCAGTTGACCGCAGGTCGCGGTGCCAAAGCCGTGACAGGTGAGTCGATGCCTTTGATATTCGGTGACGAACGGTTTGATCTCGGGCAGTTCCCAGACTTGATGTCGGAGTGGTTGGAGATCGCGGCCCGTGAGTTGCGTGCCACAACGACGACAGGCCGTGGGCATCAGCGGCACGACATCGTCGCAGTTGGCGGTGGGGATTAAGGCTCGTTCGTGTTTGGCATGTCCCGGCTGACCGCCCGGTTTTTTCTTCGACTTCTTGTCGGCTTGGCATGGGGATGTTCGGAGCTGAGTGGCAGCGAAGAATTGCGAGGCGTCTGGTTCAATCGCGTTTCCAGTTCGGCGATCTTCGCCAGCAATAGCCGAATGATGGCCTGGGCCTCGGGCGGCTGCCGGGCAATCACGTCTTCAGGGATCAACGGCTCGTGCGACATGACCATGATGTCGCCGATTTCCACCGCTGGCGAAGACCAATTTCAGGTCCCAAGTGGTAACGGGGTGTGAACGGATATGTCTCAACGCACCTGACGCGTTTTTGCAGCGGTCGGCGAAAGTCGCTTATCGCAACGGGCTGGTAACCCGTCACCCAACTTGCGGTTGCTGGCGATCGGACAAAAAATACGTGCTGACATCGAGTCAGAAACCGACAGATCGTAAGGCCTGAAGACAACTGGTCTTCGGCGCAGGACTTGGGACGCCTCAACCCCGGGCTTGTCGTCATTAGTGTCTCTCTGCCCGTATTAGTCGTGCTAAGTACGAAAATCCTAGTCTCAAAAGCCCAGGATTCGTCCAAGTTGCCAGGGTCTTCTGGCGCGCACTCGCTGTCTGCGAGCGACTCTTTCCGAATCACAAATGAAGTGCGCTGAGAATAGCATGGGGTCGTGCTTCTGATGTGTTAGCGTGCGTCAGCTTTTCTGCTTTAGAGCGTGCCAGAACCAACGTGGTTGCAATGCGATGTATTCGATGACTTGCCGATACCGCGGCGGCCAGGGGTGGTCTGGCAGGCTGGTTGCAATTGCTTCCCGGACGCAACCGTCGTATCGCCAAGGCACTCAGCGTAAACGATCGCTCTTGCAACCAAGAAGCGATGACCCGCAGCGTCAACGACGGGGCGTGTTGTTTCTCGGGCTGCCGAGCGTCGGCAAGAGCGCCTTTTGGCGAGCGTTTGGCAACGAAGTGAGTCGACCGACGCTAACACTCGATGTCGGCAGCTTGTACGGCTCGCCGGCGACGCTAGTCTGCGGAGTAGTCGAAAGATTGCGAAGGACTGCCGGCTCCACTACGGGCCGGCAGTCTGGATTGGTGCATCAGTTGAGGGCGATTAATTGGCGGATACGATATCGGTCGATGAAACCGAAGCACGTTGTGTATGCCGCGAGGCGAAGGCGGATAACCGGAAGAGAGGGAACTGCTCGCTTTGCGTCGCGCCCACGATGCGCCGTGCTGCGCGGCGAATGGGGCGCGCCGATTCGGTCGGGATCGATTTCATGGTCGGTCAGATCGACAGAACGCGCACCGCGGATCTGAGCCTCCCGTCCATCGGCGGACGTGGATCGCATCGGCCGCCGCAATGGTGCCGTACATTACTTTTCCAGAGCTTAGCCAACTGGCAACTCGTCGCCGCCGCTCGTGTCGTTCCTTACGATCGAATCATGAAACTTCAGACCCGTCGTCTTTTCAATCAAGCTGATGGGAACCTGGCTGGTCTTGAAGATATCGTCAAACTTCAGGACTTCAAACTCTATTTCGCCGACCAATTTCTCCTGCGATAAACGGTAGCACGTCGTTCGCAACTCGCGGGTGCCGTCGTACCAGACAACAACTTTATAAAAGCTGAGCGCGACCGGTACCCCTTTGAAAATCGGATCGCTCTCGTCAAAGAGGGGGCCGTTAAAAACGCAAATGCGAGCGCTTTTGCCGGTTTCACGTTCGGGGCCCTTTTCCAGCAACTCTGTTTCCAACAGACCCCATCGACCTTTGTATCCATACTTCGCGCGATTCAGCGCGGGAACCTGAGGAACGGCATTGGCGAAGCTGCACGTGAGATCGGCGGCTAGCTTTGCCTTGGCGACCGTCGTACCCCACTCAGCGTCTTCACGCCGCGCCAAATGCCCGCGATCAAAGCCGCTTTTCTTATAGAATTGATTGTCCAACTGCACGTCAAAATCAATCCGGTTGTCGCGATACCAGCGGTCCTTGCGCGACCCCTCCTCGTCGAGTTCCGGGTATCGATACTTGCCGTGCACATTGATGGCGCTGACGATGGGAACTCGTCGCACCGCGTGATGCAGCGTGCTGAAATGATGATATTTGAGTGTGTAAGCGTTCGGACTGCCGAGCAAAGGCGCGAGTTGTCGCTTCAAAGCCGGACTGGGCACCGGCATGGGAATGTATTCGTCGAGAAAATACTCGTCGAAACCCTCGCAATCGGATAAATCGAGTTCGTCCTCGTACTTACTTTCCAGCGCGAAGTCCGTCGCCGCGGGGATCTTAGCGGTGGCCGCCGTTACTTGGCCGGAGGTGGAAATGCTGATGCGAATATCGAGCGGCATGAGGGATGGAGATGCCGCGGCAACGGGCGCCGGACCCAAGGGCACATCCGTCGCACGCTCCATTTCGAGTACCGGCCGCGACAACCGAGCAAACGGCCGACTATCCGAGTAGGTCGACGAAAGCAGGGGCTGGATGAGCGGATCGACGGCCCGATTGGACTCAAGATGCTCAAGGATCGCACCCGCGCGGAAGCCGCGATTGCTCAACCACACAACGCGTTCTTCATCGATGTATCCATTAACGGGCTCAATGACTTGATTGTCGTCGTCGACATATTGGCCGGCCTCATTCTTTTTTGCGACGCCAGCGCTGTGCAGGGCAATGACTTGCCACTGGTCGTTGAACACCGGAGCGCCGCTGCTACCCTGAGCGGTATCACTGACGTAGTTGATCGAGAACGTATCACTGATGCCAGTCACCTCATTTTTGCGAATGGCAATTTGCTTTTCCTTGCCGCTTGGATGTTGAATGATGCTGGCAAAATCTCCGTTTCGCACCGTTCCGACGCTCTTGCCGAGCACGAGATATCCTTGGTCCTTGAGCAGCTTGCGGTTCGAGCGATCGCTGGGGCTCACCGCAACAACGGCCATATCGAGTGGACTGTACGAATGAAAGAACCGCCCGGGCTGAAGGTCAAAACGGATGGACTCGGCGCGATTGCGATCCAAGTCAAACTCGTAGTTGAACTCCACGGTAGCGCCCTGGAAGCGAGCCTTAAATTGAGTCTCGTTTCCAACGGGAAACACGTGATAATTCGTCAGGAGCAGATGCTCTGAAATCAGAAAGCCCGTGGCAACGGCATCTTTTCCGATGGTCTTATCGTAATAGCGAATGAGCCCCACCGACCGGCTTTGCAGGTAACCTAATAGCAGATAGTTGATCGGCAACAAATCGTTTCCGTCGATGTACCGCTCTTGCGCGTCGACAGGATCTTCGATTGTCGCCTCGGCGATCGCCCGCCGCCGGAGATGGAACAGTTCGCGGCTCTCAAGCTCAGCGGCGGGTGCCGGTAAGTTGTCGGCCCCGACACTCGCAGTATTCGCCCCTCCGAAGGCGAACGCTTGTTCATGGGCTTTAAGTAGTTCGAGTGGAATCCTCATATCCGTCTCGCGTTTATCCCAGTTGCCTAGTTAATCGTTAACTAACAGAAACATCCACCGGATCAACGGCTTTATAAGACATCCGGCGTCGCGGGTCAAAAAAATATTGAGACTCCATGCTGAGACTGTTAACATAAATCGGAGGCCGTTTACCCGGATCGTTACTCTCCTAAGCAGATATTCGATTTACCGATGGCAAACGCGTTTCCCGATGATCCCGCACTGGGGCATGAGAAGCCTCCCGCCGAAAAACCTCTCTCGGGGCTTTACCTATCGGAGCCCGGAAATCTTGAGCCGGCTGAGTTGGAAAGTCTTTGGGAAGTGTTCTTGCAGATCGGACGCACCTGGTCCAACGTCGTAAATGATTCTGCCGGTCAACGAAGCAGCTGGCTTGAGTTCGTTCAACTCCGCTGCTTGCAAGAGCCCAGCTACCTCAAAACGTATCGCAATGCGCTGTCCGTCGTGCGGGAAACTGTCGATCAAAAAGGCTTAGTCGACGCTTATCGATTCTTGTTGGTTAACCCCGAGTTGAGCAAGGAAACAAAAGAGGCGAAGGACATCGACACCGCGCTGAAGCATGCGAAGTTCTATGTCATCAATGAGTTTATTCGGGTTCAGATCGTGGCCGGCGGTTTCCGCGGATTCGGCGGGCGCAACCACGCGTACAACTACAACGGATTCTTGCGCGGCACCCGCTACAACCGAGTTCAACGAGTGCGCACCTATCGCCCCGCCAAAGACGGCAGGACCAAGTGAGACCGACCGTGAAACCGATTAAGACGCGCTTTTTGCTGATTGGTTCCGGTATCGCCGCCGTCACGCTTGCAGAACGACTACTGCGCAAGGACCCGCACACGGAAATCATTTTGCTGGAGGCGGGAAAGACTTATCTTTCGAAGGATCGGCGGAAATGGTGGGACTACGTCATCACCGGCAAGGCTGCTTACGCCGAGGGAGAGGATGATCCCGATCCTAAAGTCTTGAAAAGGGACTTTGACGTCGATAGCAACGCTAAGTGGGATTGCAACAATAACCGCGTGCTGGCTCACGGCGGCTCCACGTTGCATTGGGGCGGTTGGTCTCTGCGCTTAAAGCCGGAGGATTTTCATCTCTTTGAAAATACGGGGCGCGGTGCGAATTGGCCGTTTGGCTACGAGACTCTCAACGCGTACTACTACTTGGCCGAGCATCGGCTGGCGGTTTGCGGCGACGTGAGCGAGAGTTGGAATCACTTTCGGACGGCATTGCTCAATCCCGACAAGTCGCCTCGCCGCGCGGCTCAGCCCTATCCGCTTCCTCCCTTCGCGTGGACGGCGGCGGACGGCGAAATGATCGAGGCGTTTCGAAAATTGGGAATCGAACCGGGGCGGCTGCCGATCGCCCGCTATCGCAAATGCATGGCGACGGGAACGTGTAAGTACTGCCCGATCGGCGCGCGATACACGGCGCAAGACGCGCTCGACGAACTTTGTCCGCATTTATTGTCCAACAATTCCGCAAAACCTGCGGAGGAGTGCGCGCATCCCTATCCCAATCTTTACCTCCTTACGGAGTCGCCGGCCATCCGCATCGTGATGGACAAACGTCGCGCGATTGGGGTCGACTATCTGGACGCGCAGCATCAGATCACGGGCAGGATTGAAGCCGATACCGTCGTGGTTTGCGCCGGTGCCTACGAGTCACCGAAACTGTTGCTGCAATCAACCAGCGATTTCTGGCCCGACGGGGTCGGCAATCAGCACGCCCAGGTGGGACACTATTTGGTTTCGCATTCAATTCTGCGCGCGGCCGGTGAAACGCTCGGTAATGAGGAGTGCTGGATTCAAGAATATGACTTTCCCACGCTCATGTCGCGGACGTACGACACGCCGGAGTATCAGCGCCACGGCAAGCTGTTCCTGTTCAAGAATCGTAAATATCCTCACTTGAGTTTTCCCGATGCAATGATCGGCGGCAGCGCTAAGCACCGGATCGAGAAGGACCTCCGGGAGAAACGCAAAATGGAAGTGCAGGCGTTTCTCGAGGAAAAAGGGAAGTACGAGAATTACGTCGGCCTCGGCACCGGTAGGACTTCCAAATTGCTGCCCAATACGAAGATTGTGTTTCACCGCACTGATGCAGAGACCGCTGACGCGTTGTCGCGATTGGAACTACTCAAGCGTATCATTCTCGAAATGAAATACAAGATCCTGGAGTGTGAGGTCGACCGTCCCGGCGGCCATCACGCGACGGGAACTTGCCGCATGTCCGTCCTACCCGAGACGGGAGTGGTAGACGCCGACCTACGCGTGCATGGTGCAGACAATCTGTTTGTTTGCTCAAACGCGGTCATGCCGACCGGAGCAGCCGTGAATCCCACGCTCACACTCGCTGCGCTCAGCCTGCGGCTCGGCGACTATCTTCTCGGACAGCCCCCGCCCAAGCTGGAGGAACTGAACGATCTCTCGGCGGAGGTACCGCAATGAGCCGAGACGCAGACTCCATTGAAAGCTTGACCGAACGGAGCAAACGCGCCCTTCACCGAGCGGGCACAACCGTCAATCAATTCGGCGGAGGTGATCCACCGGGACTAGAGCAGGAGGCGTTCTTCCACGGTGAGAATCCGCGCGATCTTCTGATCAAGAATTTGGTTGTTGCCGCGAAACTGGAGTTCGCGACGATACCTCCCTATCTCTGCGCGCTCTGGTCCATTGACGACGAACTACATCCCGCCGCGGAGTCGATTCGAGAAGTTGTGCAAGAGGAGATGCTTCACTTAGCGCTGGTCAGCAATTTGCTGGTCGCTCTTGAAGCGCCAATTCAATTTCGCGACTGGGTGCCGAAGTATCCCGCCCCGCTGCCGGGCGAGGTGCACGCGGGGCTCGAGTTGCAGTTGCAAGGCTTTGGCGACGACGCCTTGCGGCAATTTATGCAGATCGAGTCGCCCGCCGTGCTACCTGAAAATGTTGATCGCGAAAGCGGAGACCCGTATTGGCCTGAAGGGCACAAGATCGGCGAATTCTATGAGGTGATCCTTGCCCTGTTCCGTGATTTGCGCCCGCCGCTCAGCACCAAGAATCAAGTGACGGGCGCGCTCTCATGGCGGTCGATCGCCACGCTCGCGGATGTCGAATGGGCGATTCGCACCATCCAACACCAGGGAGAAGGGGCCGTGGCCGGTCCGCTCGATTCGGGCAAGTCGGACTTGGCTCACTATTACCGCTTTTTGGAGCTATGGAAAGGAAAGAAACTACAGTTCGACAAGACGGACCGCCATTTCTATTGGCGGGGCAAGCTTAATAAGCCCGCGCACCGGAAAATGGCACCTGTGCCCAACGGAGGCTACACCAACGTCACGAACCCAATCGTTGCGCTCCATCTGCAAAAGTT
>JAEUIL010000398.1 GCA_016794255.1 Planctomycetaceae bacterium
TAACCGACCCAGCGGGTGCTTAGTGTCGTCATCGGCGAAGCGCAGGAGCGGCTCGGCGCGAATGCCGGACGACGCGCGGCGATGGTTCACGAGCGATTGCAACTGATCCGTGACCCATTCGGTGACTGTGTCGTCGTCGAGCTCCAGCGTCACTTCCCCCTTGTCGTTCACCGTCGCTTGACCCGCGAACGCGCGGCCATCGACGTGACCGGCGAGCTTGGCTTGAAACCCAGCGAAATCTTGCCACGCGGCCCGGGCGGCGATGGCATTCTGAAACAGCTTTACCGCCTCGGGCTGAGCTTCGTTCGCCCCCAACGGCCAATCGAGCGCGAGCGTCGCGAACTCGCGAATCTCGTCGTAGCTTTGACCGTTTTTCATCCCCGAGGTAGGCGTCACGTGTTTCACGTAGACCGCGTGTTGACCCGCTTTGCCGGGCTGCCACGTGGCCTGGCCCTGAGCGTCGGTCTTGAGTTCGGTGTTGACCAGATCGTCGTCGACGGTCGTCAGCGTCACGCCGGGCAGCGGCTTGCCGTCGAGCAACACGGTCAGCTTCACGGTCGAGCCATCGATCGCGGCCATGATTTCGAGCGGCGTCGACTCGTGCCGGGTGAGCTTGGCCAAGTCGGCCGGTTGGCCCGAGATCGCTTTGGGATAGTAACGCAGCAGAAAGGCCTTGTCGCGTTTGAGAACGCCATACTCGCAACGTCCGACCACCGCGACCGACTTACCGGATGGCAAATAGGCACGCAGCCGGTCCACGCCCGCGTTCACTTTCAGCTGCGTGAACTTGCCGGGCTCGTCCTGCAACCACAGCTCGGTATGGGCGACCTTGGCGACAAACCGCGGATCACCGGCTCGGGCCTGCTCACTAAAAAACACCTCGACGCCGCGCCCCGCCTCGGCGTGGGCTCCGATGCGAATGAACAGGAAATGGGCCTGCACCACCTGCGGCAGCACGAGGGCCACGATCAACAACCACGCGTAAAACAAACTCCAGCGAACCATTTCAAGTCCTCAACGATAGATAACCCAACCAAGCACCAAGAACCAAGCACTAACAAACGTTCCCTAACGTCAATGTCGATACTTACTAACTAACTCCAACTCTTTCGCCGCCGCGAGATCACGAGGCGTAATCAACTCGCGGTCTAACGGTATGGTACCGCCGTTGAGCTGCTTGATTTGCGCCTCGTACGGCTTCCAATCGAGATCAGCGACGCGCACGACATCCCCGAGCAGCCGTGCGGTCGAATGCCGATACGCCTTCGAGACCAACTCGGAGCAGTAGATCTTCTCGTCGTCCATTTCGTACCGCAGGTCGTACGGCAATCCCAGACACACGCGACAGTATTCGACCATCTTGCCGACGTGCGTTTGTTCGTCGGTGTTCAAGCGATACGCGGCGAAACAGTAGCCACGGCTCCGCCAAAACCAAGTTGCGAGCGGCGTGCGATGCACGTCTCCTATCGCTTCGTAAACCACCCAGCGGCCGTTCTCTTGCACCACCATACCGCAGTGCGAGTACGGCGATTGCGTCGCCCCTTCGATCATGTTCGTCAGCGGCGAGCGGGGCAGCGATTGAAACACGACATCGCCATCCTGCGGTCGATACGACAGAAAATAGAGCGCGGGTGGCAAAAAGTAGCCACCCCAGCCAACAAGCACGGCCAGGGCAATGAGCAGCGACGTTCGCCAACCACGCCGCGTCGAGTGCGACCGGCTAAGTTGCGAACTTGCCCGACTCGGTTCGGCGTCGACGACTACGGCGTGCATGAGATCCACCTTGATCGTAGTTAAAGTGCGATGCGTGCGAGCCTATTGTACGACGATCGCACGACCGGGGCAGCCGCCAAAGCGAGAAACTTCCCGCGACGCGGAACGACTTGCGAAGCGCACGGACTACGGTCCGCCGGTGAACTCCTCGCGAAGGAACCGAGCGGTACTCTCCCAAAGCTCACCGGCCAGCTTAAAGTCGACGGTCAACGGTTTGATCGTCGCCGGGGTGGCGATCCGCGCGGCGTCTTGGGCTGCCGGATGCAACGGGATTTGAGCACTCGGTCCGACGGCGAGTTTCCGTTCGACCTCGGGAGACAAGAGAAAGTCGACGAGCTGCTCGGCGGCCGCGCGATGCGGCGCGTCGCGGATCACGGCCAATGTGTTGGGAATGAACAGCGTTCCCTCGTCGCTCGGGCCACGGTCGGGATACACGATCGCGACGGGATGGCCCGCCTCGACCTCGGCGATCGCGTCGTCGGTGTCGGTCAGCCCGATGGCAATTCGTCCGGCCGACACGGCTTGCGCCACGGGCTTGTTGCCCGCCAGGATCTGCACTTCGTTTTGTTTAAGCTGCCGGAAGAACTTCTGCGTGCGTGCTTCGCCCCACTTGGCGAACAGACACGCCGCGTGCGTCGCCGTCGTGCCGAAGAGCGGCTTCGCGATGCCGATCGTGCCCCGCCACTGAGCTGCGGTCAGATCGTCGAGCCGCCGTGGTCGCTCGTTCTCGGCTACGAGTTGAGTGTTCACGAGTAACACCCTTGCTCGAGCGGCAAAGCCGTGCCAGGTGTGATCGGCCGCGCGAAACTCGGCCGGGTACTCGTCGGCTCGGACGGGCTCATAGGGTGCAAGCAACCCCAGCCGGGCGAGTCGTGTGGTGTGGATGATCTCGTTGTTCCAAAAGATGTCGGCTCGCGGGCGATTGGCTTCGGCGATCAAGGCGTTGGCCAACCCGACGGTTTTCGTCGATTCGACGTCGAACTTGGCCAGTACGCGAATGCCCGACTGTCGCTGGAACTCGTCGAGAATGGGTTGGGCAAACTCGGCATCCAACGCACAGTAGACGACCACCTCGGGCTGACTCGGTCCGCAGCCGCCGCCCCCCCACACGGCGACGAACAGCCCGAGCAATCGGCCGATAAGGCCGACGCGTCGCCGGAAATTGTCGGTTTCTAGGGATACGCGATTTCGCATGGCGACACACTTCGTGAGTCATTCTGTCGCAGCAATCGAACGACGGTCGATATTCTGACCTGCTTTAGGCAGAAAGACGACATAAAAAGTTGACCCCGCCGCGGTCGAATTGATAGCATCAAGTTGCATTGTTGTGTTCGCTTGGGAAGCGTACGCTACGCCCGGTTCTGATCGCGATCATAAGATGCAGGGAGATCGATCGTGAGCACGCCCACATCGCAGCCGCCGTCGGGTTCAACCCGTCCTCAACCGCCGCGCCGACCCGCACCGCCCGCCGCGAAACCGGCTGCACCGGCCGTCGACGCCGCGCCGACGACCGCCGAGTCGCCAGCGCCAAGCGAGGAAACAGCGGTCGCCACTGCACCCGCGCCTCCCGCTTCACCCGCGCCCGCCGCCCAACCATCGCGACCGAGCGCACCTAGCTCACGGCCTAGCGCACCTTCGGCGCCCACGGCCAAGCAACCGGCTCCGCCCGCTTCGTCAAGTAAACCGGAAGACGAAGAGCCGAGCGATGACGCAGCGACGTCCGAGGACGCTGATAGCGAAGGGGACGAAGACCACGAGAGTTACCTCACAACGCAGATGATCCACCTGGGCGTGGCCTGTGGCGTGTCGATGGTCGCGCACATGGTGGTGCTCGTCGCGATGGGCATGATGCTCATCGCTACGGTCGCCCAGACTCAAGTCACCGAGATCGTAGCCGAGGTAGAAGAGCCGCCCGAAGAGGTGCTGACTCAAGTCCTGGAAGAAGAGATCAAGCCGAGCAAAGAGTTGGCCTTGGTCTCGACGGCGATTTCGTCGCAAGTCGGTGCAATGGGCGCCGTGTCAGCCCTGAGTCAGCCGCAAATGGCCACGCAGACCGCGGTGAGCGACGTCTCGACCGAAGTCACGGTCGAAGTCGGTGACGTGAATGTGTTCAAGAGCAACGGCAAGACGCTGTCGCAAGATCTGCCCGAGGGACAGCTGGGCGAAGCGGCGGCAATTGCCGACACGTATGCCGAGGCGATGGACCGCATGACTCAAGAGATTCTCGCCAAGCTGGCCAAGGGCAAGGTGCTCGTCGTCTGGGCGATGGACCAGTCCGAGAGTATGAACGACGACCGCGAAGAGATCCTCTCGCGCATCGATCGGGTCTATCAAGAGCTGGGCATCGCCAGCAGCGCCAAAGGCGACGCGCTCGCCACGGCCGTCACGAGCTACGGCAAGGACTTTGCCGTTCACACGCGGCGCCCCACGTCGAACACCACCGAGATCATGGACGCCATGCGGGCGGTGCCCAACGATCCGTCGGGGATCGAAATGCAGTGCCAAGCCATTGGCCAAGCGATTCAAACCTTCCGCGGACAAGCGCAGACCGGCCAGCGACAGATGATGTTGATCGTCGTGACCGACGAGAGCGGCGATCCCACCTCGAACGTGCAGTATCTGGAATCGACCATCGCCGAGGCCAAGGCGGCCCGGTGCCCAATCTACGTGCTCGGTCGCGAAGCGGTGTTCGGTTATCCGTATGCCTACATGACCTGGACCGATCCAAAGAAGCCCGAGTGGGGGACGTTCTACTTGCAAATCGAACGCGGCCCGGAGACACCGTTTCCCGAGCAATTGCAATGGGACGGGTTCCGCAAGCGCAACGACGCACATCCGGCCGGTTTTGGTCCTTACGAACAAGCGCGGATGGCGCGGCAGACGGGGGGCGTGTTCTTCATGCTGCCCAGCCCCGAGGTGCGGCTGTTGCACCGCAGCAATGCCAAGTACGCTCTCGAAGCCATGCGGCCGTATCTGCCCGATCTGAGTGCGCGGTCCGACTACGTCGCCGAACGCGACAAGTTCGAGATGCGGGCGATCATCTGGAAGATCATCAACGACCTGAACCCCTGGAACACGGCTTTGGCCCGGAAACTCGAACCGCAAGGGACGTTTTCCATCGACAAGGCCGAGTTCGCCAAGGCGGCTGCGACCGAGATGCAAGAAGCGAAGCAGATCATCGTCTATCTGCAAGAGGCCGAGAAGGCGCTGGAGCGGATCAAACCGCTGCGTGCGCGGGAGTCGAGCCCGCGCTGGCGAGCAAACTTCGACATGATCTATGGTCAGGTGTTGGCCTATCAGGTGCGACTCTACGAGTACGGTGCCCGTTTGCAGTTGCAGACCGTCAATCCGAAGCCGATCAAGAATATTCTCGGCCCCAAGCGACCGACGAACTATTGGGGCATCGCCAACACGAACAAGACGATCACGGATGAGATCACGAAAGAAAAACGTGAACTGGCCCAGCAGGTGTTGCAGCAGATTATCGCGGAGCACTCGGGCACCCCATTCGCGACCCGGGCCGAGTGGGAACTGAAGCGTTCGTTCGGTATCGATCTCAATGAAGGGTACCTCGACCCACGGCTCCGCAACCCAGGCACTCCGCGACCGAACGTGCCGAAGCTATAATTGCGACGGTTCTCGGTCTTACCCCAGAGTGTGGCGATGCGGTTAGGTTTGTTCGGCGGCTCGTTCGATCCGGTTCACTACGGGCATCTGTTGCTAGCCGAGTCGGCGCGCGAACAAGCGCGGCTCGACATGCTGTGGTTTCTGCCCGCAGCGTCGCAGCCGTTGAAACAAGATCGCCCCCTGACGCCCGGTGCCACCCGGGTGCAAATGCTGGAGTTGGCCATCGGCGGTCACGAGGCCTTCGACGTTTCGACGATCGAGCTCGATCGAGGCGGCGTGAGTTTCACGGTCGACACGCTAAGCACGATTCGCACTCAACGGCCCGACGACGAGCTTTGTTTTCTGATGGGGGCCGACTCGCTCGGCGATTTTCCTCGCTGGCGAGAGCCGCAGCGAATCTGCGAGTTGGCGACGCTACTCGTGGCGTGTCGCGCCGGTCAACCGATGCCCGATCCCGAGCGACTGGCGGCCGAGTTGAATCTGCAATTGGGGAAGACCTTGCGTGTCGAGCGGATCGACATGCCCGGCATTGAGCTAAGCAGTCGCGACATTCGCAAACGTGTCGGCGAGGGACGCAGCATCCGGTATCGTGTGCCGCGCGCGGTCGAAAAGCTGATCGAGACCGCCGGGCTGTATCGCGGTTAGTCACGCGCTCTTCGCCCAATGTCGAGTGCAATGCGTAGCCGAACTCGCCAAGAGTTCGGGAGTCGCTTGACAGGGCCGGCACCCGAACTCTTGTATGTCTAAGAAAGCCTCAAAGTCGAGAGTTGCCAAAGTTTGTCGAAAGGTTCCAATGACGAGTGGTTTTTCGGGGGCTGCGCAGCCCCCGAAAAATTCGCCGACCGGAGATCGTAGAACTCTCGGACCTCAACAGTCCGTTCGCCAGCCTGATCCCGACCGGCCGTCAGAACTAAACCCGAACAACCGCCAGAGCCGGAAGCGAACCACGCCCCCGAGCTCGCATCCGCAAGATCGGGCTACCGCCCCCTTGCAACCACAGGGAGCTCGCATGACTCCTGCCGATAAACCACAGTTCTCGCACTTCGCAGGCATTGATGTCTCCAAACATACCTGGGACCTGCACTGCTTGCCAGCCGACACCCACAGCGCTCACCCCGCGACCACCGATGGTGGCCAACAATTGTTGCAAAAGTTGCCCACCCCCGGTACTTGCTGCATCGTCATCGAAGCCACCGGCGGATACGAACGCGACTTGGTTGCCATGCTGATCGCAGCCCAACATCACGTTGCTGTGATCAATCCCAAACGAGCCCGGGACTTCGCCAAAGCGCTCGGACTGCTCGCCAAGACCGATCGCATCGATGCCCGCGCGTTGGCTCTCTTCGCGCAAAGCACCGAGCACCGGTTGACCGAGAAAGTCTCAGAAAAACAGAGTCAGTTGCAAGAGCTCGTGACCCGCCGACGACAACTGGTCGAACTGCGCACGATGGAAAGCAATCGCCAACAAATGGCTCGTGGACGCCAGACCTTGCTCAGCATCAAACGAGTGCTCGAGCTGCTCGACAAACAAATCGACTTGCTCGACAAAGAGATCGTCAAACTCATCGATTCCGACGACGATTGGCGGCAACAACTGGAACACCTCGCGTCGACGCCCGGTGTGGGCGCTGTCACCGCGGCCACGCTGTTGGCCGAGTTGCCCGAGTTGGGGCGACTCAATCGCGCCGAGATCGCAGCCCTGGTGGGCGTCGCGCCGTGCAACCACGATAGCGGCCAGTACCAGGGCCAACGCCATATACGGGGTGGCCGGGCCGACGTTCGGGCCGTGCTCTACATGGCCACCGTTACCGCACTGCGTTGCAACCACAGCATTCGCGAATTCGCCGCCCGACTACGACACAAGGCGGCCAAGGTCCGCATCGTCGCCTGCATGCGAAAACTCCTCACGATGCTCAACGCACTACTCAAAAAGAAACAAAAATGGAACGCCCAATTGGCCTAGTTCGCCACTCTTTTACCCCTTGAAATCAAACACAGCCGCTGGCGAGTTCGGCTACGTGACATCCACGCCGCTCACGCGCTCTTCGCCAATTGCAGCCGCTGCTGCAAATCGTGGCTGAGCCTGATCTGTTGCAAGTCGGGAATCGCTCGCAAGGCGTCGAGCACCACGCCCAACTGCTCGGCGGGCGGAGCGCCTTGATCGATGAACAGCCACCGCCGGCCGTTGAACTCGCACAGTCCGCCGGGCGTCGTCAGCCATTCCTGCCGAATGCGAATGCCCAATTTGCGGGCCGCGGCCAACGCCTGATCCAACAGTTCGACGGTGTGCATCCCTGCATGCTCCGCTGTGAAAGCGATGCCATCGCGTGCCTGCGATAGCGGCTCGCCGACGAGTGTGGGCGAGATGTCGGACGATTGTAACGAGCCCGACTACAGTCGCCCAGCCCGACGCGACGATATCACCGGTACCTTCACCGCTACGATCGTTACACCCCGCAGGGTCGACGATCGCGGCCGACCGTCTCGAACCCGCCCCTCATGTGCCCGGACCTATGAGCAAGCCCGATCGCAATCCCCTGACGCCGCAACAGCAGATCGATATGCTCGAGCAGCAGCTGATGGAGGCGCAAAAGATGAGCGCCCTGGGGTTGCTCGTGGGCACGACGACGCATGAGTTCAACAATCTGCTCATGACGATCATCAACTACGCCAAGCTCGGCATGAGGGCGAATGACGAGGCATCGCGGACCAAAGCGTTCGACAAAATCCTCGCTGCGGGCAACCGAGCCGCCAAGATCACCAACGGCGTGTTGGGTTTTGCCCGCAATCGATCCACGGGCTTTGAACCGACCGATTTGCAGCGGATCATCGACGACACGCTCGTGCTCGTCGATCGCGAACTGCAAAAGCACCGCGTGCAGCTCGATCTAAAAATCTCGCCCGTGCCGAAGGTCATGGCCAATGGCAACCAGATTCAGCAGGTGCTGTTGAACTTGATCATTAACGCTCGACAGGCGATGGCCGACGGCGGGCGACTCATCATCGGTTTGAAACTCGATGCTGACGCGAGCATGGTCGAGTTATCGGTGCGTGACACCGGCAGCGGTATGCCGCCCGAGATATTGCATCGCATCTTTGACAACTTCTTCACGACCAAGAGCGGGGCCGATGCCACAGGTCGTGGCGGCACCGGTCTGGGACTGGCGGCGTGTCGGCATATTATCGAGACGCACAAGGGCAAGGTGCGGGTCGAGAGCGCGCCGGGCAAGGGAACGCTGTTCACGATCAAGCTGCCGGCAGTCGTCGCCACGCCGATTGTGCCTCCGCTCGTGCCAACGTTCGATCCCCGCATCACGCCCCCGACGCCGCCGCAATTCGACGCGTTGCATTGATCGCGTTACCCGGGCCATGGTCCGCAAAGACCGCGACCCGGGAAAGTCTGGTGAATCTTTCCCGGGTCGGCAGTTTGGCCTCTTGGCCGTATCGTAATCGTGCGTCCCGACGGGCTCGACCTACCGAAGCCGGCTGTCGTCGGAAGACACGTGGAGGATATCAGGCAGCGTGGCGATGGTCCGCAACGCTGCGGTTGAACGTCGACCTACCGGGGCAACACGGGCTGCGGAATCACTTGATTGCCGCCATCCTGCAATTGCGCCGCCTCTTGTTCCTGATAGATTCGCTCCAGGAAGCGATTGTCCATCGGGTTGCGAGCGTCGAGACCCCAACGCGTGACCATCTCTTGCTGCTGATTGACATGGATCACGTTGTAGGGGTGGAAGTAATAGTAGCCGTGAGCATTCGGGAAGTACGGGATATGCTGCGGCATGTCGCCCGTGCTGTGCCAGAACGGAACGTACCAGCCACGAACGAGCGGCATACGATTGAGCGGGCCATAGGGAAACACACCCGAGCCGCAGCCGCCAGCGCCGCAGCCGGTCGAGCAACCGCCGTCGCTGTAGCCGCCATCGACATAGCCGCCCGAGCCGCCGCCTTGATTGCAGGTGGCGCAACCGGGCTCGCGTCCCATCGGCATCGGTGCACCGACCGACTCACCCATCGGCATTTGCGCCGTGCGGAACGCGGGCCGCGTGGTAGGCGAGTGTTGAGCGAGCTGTTGTTTCGCCGGCGGAGCCTCGGGCTGACGCGCGGGGACGTTGGCCACCTGGGCCGGTTTGCGCACGCTCGAGAGTTTCTGCTGGGGTCGCGCGACAGCGCCGTAACTAACGGTCGCCGCCGGTTCGGCGTTGGTCCGCGGTTGAGTACCGCCGACCCGCACCTGAGCACTGGCGCTCGTGGACATCGCAACGAGTCCGACAAGCGTAAGGGCGATTGAAGCTTTCATCGCCGTACATCCTTTCACAGACCGAGTCGGGGGGATTCCACATCCGCGGCCCACGAGTCATGGCCGGTGTCTGAAGCGCCGGCGAATGACAGTTGCGCGGGTCGTCATCCGTGTCGGATGTGGGAGGCTGATCCGATCCGTAACGTGGGACCATGCCTCGTTCGCTATCACCATCGTCACCCTGATAGCGAGAATTCCACCTTCGATGCCAACTCGCGCCACAACGGCTACAGCCGTCGACTCAGGCGCGTTGCGCTCAATGCATCCGAGCGGTCGTCGTCCGAACCCGATGCAGATTCGCGTCACGCCGCAGGCCCGGCACAACACGCTTGATCGGCAGACAATCGGGCCTTACGACCGGCACAGTCGTTAATCACCGGCTCAGTCGGCCGTGGCCAGTAGATTGGCCGTCACATAGTCGAGCACGTCGCGGATCGAAATCACGCCGCAAATCCGGCCGTCGCTCGTGACCGGCAGATGCCGATAGCCGCCGACATCCATCTTCTGGAGCGCAAAGGCCAACTTCGCCTCGCGATCAATCGTCTCGACCATCGGCGTCATGAACTCGCTGATCGGCCGATCTTCCTCGACCATCATGTCAGTCCCCAGCCGACTGACCGCATCGCGTTCGCTGAAAATGCCGACGATCTCGTCATTGTCGACCACGACGACGCAGCCGATCGAGTGACTCACAAGCAAGTCGAGCACCTCTTCGACCGTGGTCGACGGCGAGACGACGATCGGCACTCGGGGCGCAAGCATGAACACCCGAGCGTTCAACACGCTCCGCTCGAGATCGTTCTGCGCGGTCGGACGGGTCAGGAATTCCAACGGTTCTTGGCAGTCGTCACAAACATCGGCCCCTTCGATATTCCGATGACCGCAAAATGGGCAAATGGACATGGGGACCTCGGGGGAAGGCAAGTGAGTATGTGAGTAGGTGAGTAAGTAAAGACAAAACTATTCGACGAGCCAGGTGTCGCCGCTTTCGAAGAGCTGTTGCAGATTACCTTCGCCACACTTGGCTTTCGCTTTAGCGATTTGTTCGTTCAGCAGTTCGTCGTACATCGGCCGTTCGACCGCGCGGAAGACGCCGATCGGCTCGGGAAAATCGGGATACCGCATGCGACTCAGCAAATAGGCCAAGCTCGGCTCGGCGGCGCGTTCGTCGTGGAACAGCAGGTCGTCTTCGCTGATACCTTTGCCCAGTTCGACCACCTCGGGATCGAGCCCGTGTAGACGCACGCCTCGGTCGCGATTCTTGCCGAAGATCAACGGCTTGCCGTGTTCCAGTTCGAGCGTGGTTTCCGTCTTGGTGTCTTTGGCGGTCGCGTAGTCGAAGGCGCCGTCGTTGAACACGATGCAGTTCTGATACACCTCGACGAACGACGTGCCGCGATGTTCGGCAGCCCGTTTGAGCACCATGGCGAGGTGTTTGATATTCGTGTCGACCGTCCGGGCCACGAACGTCGCCTCGCAGCCGATCGCCACGCTGAGCGGATAGATGGGATTGTCGATTGTCCCGAGCGGCGTGCTTTTAGTGACTTTGCCCAGCGGTGACGTGGGCGAGTACTGTCCCTTTGTGAGGCCGTAGATCTGGTTGTTGAACAGCACGATGTTGATGTCCAGGTTGCGGCGAATGGCGTGCATCAGATGATTTCCGCCGATGCTCAGTGCGTCGCCATCGCCGGTGATGACCCAGACCGAAAGATCGGGCCGAAACGACTTCACGCCCGTCGCCACGGCCGGCGCTCGCCCATGGATCGAGTGAATGCCGTAGGTGTTCATGTAATAAGGAAAGCGGCTCGAACAACCAATGCCCGACACGAACACGGTCTTTTCCGGCGGCACGCCCAACGTGGGGAGCACTTTCTTCATCTGCGCGAGAATCGAATAGTCACCGCAGCCGGGACACCAACGAACATCTTGATCGCTGGCGAAATCGTTCGGCGTGAGAATTTTCAGGGCGGTATCGACACTCATGGTGGGCGATTCCTCCTACGGCGGGCGATGGAAAGGCGAAGCGATCGGCGATGTTCACTGCAACAGTTGCTGAATCTTTTCAACCAGTTCGGTTACATGAAATGGACGTCCTTGGACTTTGTTGTGTCCCACGGCGTCGACGAGATACTCGGCCCGCAACAGCATGCGCAGTTGGCCGAGGTTCAGCTCGGGAACCAAGACTTTCTCGTAACGCCATAGCACCTCGCCCAAGTTTTTTGGAAACGGATGCAGATACCGCAGATGGCAGTGCGCCACGTCGCCTCCGAGCTCGCGAACATCGTTGACAGCCGTGGCGCACGCACCGTACGTCCCACCCCAACTAACAACGAGCAGTTTGCCCCGCTCGGGCCCTGTGACTTCTTGCAATGGAATATCGTCGGCCACGAGCGCCACCTTGCGGTCACGCGTGTTGATCATGTGTTGGTGATTGCCCGCCTCGTAGTTGACGTTGCCCGTGATGTCTTGCTTCTCCAAGCCGCCGATGCGATGCATGAGTCCCGGCGTGCCCGGCACGGCCCAAGGCCGCGCGAGCCGCTCGTTCCGCTCATACGGCAAGAATGTCGAGCCGTCGCTACGACCCGGCGGATGCTGCACTTCGATCGGCGACATGGCCGACGCGTCGGGCACGCGCCACGGTTCCGAGCCATTGGCGATGTAACCGTCGCTCAAGAAAATGACCGGCGTCATGAACCGTACTGCGATCCGCCACGCTTCTTGCACCGTGTCGAAACAGTCCGCCGGGCTGCGGGCCGCCACGATCGGGATCGGGCACTCGCCGTTGCGACCGCAGAGCGCCTGCAGCAAGTCGGCTTGCTCAGTCTTGGTGGGCAGTCCCGTGCTGGGGCCGCCGCGTTGCACGTTGATGATGACCAACGGCAACTCGGTCATGACGGCCAAGCCCATCGCTTCTTGCTTGAGCGCGATCCCCGGACCGCTCGAAGTCGTCACTCCCATCGCGCCGCAGTAGCTCGCGCCGATCGTCGCCGTGATCGCGGCAATCTCGTCCTCGGCCTGGAACGTGCGGACGCCAAAATTCTTGTGCTTCGACAGTTCGTGCAAAATGTCACTGGCCGGCGTGATTGGGTAGCTGCCGTAAAACAACTCGCAGCCGCTACGTTTGGCTGCCGCGATCAAGCCATACGCCGTCGCTTCGTTCCCCATGATGTTGCGATATCGGCCTGGCGGCAGTTTGGCGGGCGAGACGCGAAACTGACTGGCAAACATCTCCATCGTCTCGCCGTAGTGGAACCCGGCCTTGAGCGCGCGCCGGTTCGCCTCGGCCACTTGGGGTTTCTTGCTGAACTTGTCGTCGATGTACCGTAATGTTGGCTCCAACGAGCGGTCATACAGCCAATAGACGAGCCCGACGGCAAAGAAGTTGCGACAGCGGTCGCTCTCCTTCGTCCCCAGTCCGATCTCCTCGACTGCCAACCGCGTCAACCGTGTCATGTCGACCAGATAGACCTGAAACTTGCGCCGTAGATTCTCGTCGTCGAGCGGATTGGTCGAGAAGCCGGCGAGCTTGAGATCCTTGTCGCTGAACTCGTCGCTGTTGACGATCAGCACGCCGCCGACCGTTAAATCGAGCAAGTTGGTCGCCAAGGCCGCGGGGTTCATCGCCACCAGGGCGTCGAGTTGATCGCCCGGCGTGAAGATATCTTTGTTGGCAAAGTGAATCTGAAAGCCGCTCACGCCCGCCTTGGTGCCGCGCGGAGCCCGGATCTCGGCGGGGTAGTCGGGAAACGTGGCGACGTCATTGCCCGCCAGCGCCGAGGTGTTCGTGAACTGCGTGCCGGCCAGTTGCATGCCATCGCCCGAGTCACCGCAGAAGCGAACGGTGGCGTGTTGAATCTCGCGAATCGTTTTTTGCGGCGTGATGGTGGACATGGTGGGGAAGGCAGGTGAGTAAGTGAGTAGGTGAGTACGTGTCTTTGCTTTCTGCTCTCAGCTTTCTGCTTTCCCCGCTCACGGTCCTTCGCGTTCTTGCATCACCGGATGATCGACCGGCGGCAGGTTGTAGATCGTTTTGGGGATTTGTTCGACCAAGTAGTGCAAGATGCCGGGCGTTTGCAGCAGGCCCAGCACTTTGCCGTCGTTGTCGACAATCGGTAGCCGCCGATAACCGCCCGACGACATGCGTAAAATGGCCGCGCCGATCGAAGCGCCGGGCCGAATCGTGATCGGGTCTTCGACCATCACGTCGCTAATCGGTTGGGCCGAGTCGAAGCCGCGATGCATCAGGCGGATGGCGTCGCGCTCGGTGAAGATGCCGCGAAGTTGACCGGCCTCGCAAATCAACACACACCCAGCGTTGCGGCTTTGCAGCACTTCAAAGACATGCCCCAGGCTATCCGTTGGCTCGGCGATCGGTGGCCGAACGGGATACGCCGACTCGACCAACTCGGTCGAGAGTTTGAACTCGATATCCATGATACGTCCCTCACATCGCTGGCGACGGAATGTCCGCACCGCGCGAGGGCGACGATCTACGGCAGAGCGTTCATTTGCAGAACCGCACAGCCTCCCGATGAAAACCGGCGACAGGGGACAGACGTTTCGACAGACAGCGCGAAGCGCTCGCGAGAGGCGCTCCACAAACTGACTGTCGAACACGTGCTGTCGGCTGCGCCGGTCACCGGAGAATCGTTCCCGGTGCTCGGCACAAACGCCTATTCAACCGCTCAGACGACGAAATTCTCGTCAAGACAAGAGATCACGCCGGAAACCAAGCGGATCAAAATACTCGGGACAAGGGGCAGCGAACGCCACCGGACAAGCAGAACGCTTGTGCGACCAAGACATCGAAGTGGCGTGCGTTGTCGATCAACAACCGTGAATCTAACAAACGCCTCTTCAGGCACCAAAACATTTCCGGAAAGATTTTACAACGTCGAACAGTATGCGCCCCCACAGCACGCCCACTCGGTAAAGCCCCTTGCCCCCAGCCAGTCCATCACCCATTCTAAACCCCTTACCTCGTTCACCACCTACTCACTTACTCACCTGTCTTCCCTATGCCCGCACTCCTCACCTCGCTCGCACTCACCACGCTCCTCGCCGCGGCTGATTCCCAACTGGCGTATCAAGACCCAGCTCCGCAGCGTTACAACTTCACCGCTCGCGCCAGCAAAATTGATCCCCGCGCGAAAGAGCATCCCGAGATCGAGTTCGTGTTCGCGAAACAGGGCAAACCGTCCGACATCGAGAACGCTGCGGTCGATACCCGAGTGGCGCCGCGCGGCAAGCTCGTGATTTGGCTAATGGGCAATAGCCCGCCGTTGTTCGACCGCTTGTCGCAGCTTGGCTTCCACGCGATTCAGGTGCATTACGCCAACGGCTGGTTCGGCAAGCTCGCGAATCAAGCCCCGGCCGGTGATGACCAGTTTCTCGGTCGTATCCGGCTCGAGGCCGCCACGGGCGAGGATTTCAGCACGGCCGTGAGCATTCCCAAGCCCGACGGCATGATGGAACGCGCGTTTCAGTTGGTCACTTGGCTGGCGAAGGAAAACCCTGCCGGGCGATGGGACTATTTTCTAACCGCCGATCGCACCGGCCTGCGTTGGGATCGGGTAATCATGGCTGGCAGCTCGCATGGTTCGACGACCGCCGCGCGGTTCGCCAAGCATCAACGGGTCGATCGGGTCGTGATGTTCTGCGGCCCGCGCGATCAGCTCGAGACGTGGCAGGCGTTGCCCTCGGCGACCCCGGCCGATCGTTTCTTCGGGTTCAGTCACGTGCTCGACGGCGGTTGGAGCGGCCATCATTATTGTCGTTCCTGGGAGTTGCTCGGTCTGAATGCGTTTGGTCCGATCGTGAACGTCGATCAAGTCGTGGCACCGTATGGCAACTCGCGGAGTCTCGTCACCAACGCCGATGTCAAGAACGATGACCGTCGCGCCCATAGCTCGGTGGTCCCCGGCGGAGCGGCGGTCAAGAACGCTCAGGGTGAATTCATCCACGAGCCGGTCTGGCGGTACTTGTTCACACACCCGGTTGACGACGTCGGCATGCCCACCCCGGCCGATCCGGCATGTCCGAAAGATCTACGCCCGAAATCGTGAAGCAAGTCGGCCCGTGTAGCACTTGTCGGGCGACGACGCCGTTCAGAAAACCTGTGTGCCATGGCCACGTCTTCGTGGCCATGCTTCCCCGGTGAAACGCATCCCACGCGGACGTGGACATGGCACACGGCACCGAACCGTCTCCGTCCCCATCATTCCCCGCCCTTGCGATTGTCCGCGTCTGGCGAGTATCGTAGCTCGTGGGGACACAAGTTGAGCTTTTCGTTTGCACAGTTGGCCGGCATGCCCACGATCTTGGACCGAATCGTCGAAACCAAACGGGGCGAGATCGCCGCCGCGCAGCAACAGCGACCCGAGCGAGATTTGCTTGCCGCGTTGAAACATGCTCCGCCGGTCCGCGATTTCTTCGCCGCGCTCGCCGCCCCGGGACCGATCAAGCTGATCGCCGAGGTCAAAAAAGCGAGTCCATCCAAGGGCGTGATCCGCGCTGACTTCGATCCGGTCGCCATCGCGCAGATTTACGCTCAGCACGGAGCCACATGTCTCAGCGTGCTGACCGACGAGCACTATTTCCAAGGCAGCCTCGACTATCTGCGGCAGATCCGCGCGGCGGTCGAGATTCCGTTGCTGCGCAAGGATTTCATTCTCGATCCGTATCAGTTGCTCGAAGCCCGCGTGGCCGGTGCCGATGCCGTGCTGCTGATCGCCGAGTGTCTCGACGATTGCCGATTGCGATCGCTGCACACGCGGGCCATCGAACTCGGTCTCACGCCGCTCGTCGAGTTGTACGAGCCGGCCAATTTACCGCGAGTGCTCGAAGCCGGCGCGACGTTGATCGGTATCAACAATCGTGACCTGCGCAGCTTTACGGTCGACTTCGAACACACGATCCGCCTGGGGGCGCAGATTCCCGAGCATTGCGTGCTCGTCGGCGAGAGCGGCATCTATACGCGCGAGGATGTGCTCAAGCTTGCGGCCGGCGGCGTCGACGCGATTCTCGTCGGTGAAAGTCTGATGCGCGAGCCCGACATGGGCGAGGCTGTCGATCGTCTCTTGGGTCGCACGCATGAGTGACACAACAGCGGCGAACGATCTCACGCGGCGCTCGGCCTGTGAGTTGGCCCAAGGTGTGCGCAGCGGCAATTGGTCGGCCGCCGAAGTCACCCAGGCCCATATCGCGCGCATCGCGCAGATCAATCCGACGCTGAACGCCGTCTGCGTGCCGCTGTTCGAGCAAGCTCGGCACGACGCAGCAAAGATCGACGAGGCGCGACAGCGCGGCGAACCGCTCGGACCGTTGGCCGGCGTGCCGCTGACGATCAAAGAATGTTTCGATGTCACGGGCACTCCGACGACTCTCGGCATGCCATCGCGGGTCGCTCACCAAGCGACGGCCGATGCGGTGCTCGTGGGGCGCGTGCGTCGCGCCGGCGGCGTGGTGCTCGGCAAAACGAACGTGCCGCAACTCATGTTGTTGCACGAGAGCGACAACCCGCTCTACGGTCGCACGCTGCATCCGACGCGACCCGAGCGTTCGCCCGGCGGCAGTAGCGGCGGCGAGGCGTCGATCATCGCGGCTCACGGTTCGCCGCTCGGGTTGGCGAGCGACTTGGGCGGCAGCATCCGGCAACCGGCGCACAGCTGCGGCATCTGCGGCTTCAAGCCGACGACGTCTCGGCTCACGAATCGTGGCTCGACGAACATCTTCACGGGGCTCGAAGTCTTGGGTGGCCAGCCAGGCCCCATGGCGCGCTCGGTCGACGATCTGATGCTGGCCATGCAGGTGCTTTGTCACGCCGAGTCGCCGCCGCTCGAGACCGTAACGCCGCCGCTGCCGTGGCGCGACATGCTCGCCGGGCCAATGCCCGATTGGCGCGTGGGTTACTGGAGCGAAGACGGTTTCACTCGGCCCAGTCCGGCGATCCGCCGCGCTGTCGACGAAGTGGCTCATCGACTCGCGTCGATCGGCATTCCGGTCGAGCGTTTTGAACCACCGGCCGTCCCCGAGGCGATGCAGATGTACTTTCATCTGATCAGCGCCAACGGCGGTGGCGCCGCGCGGCGACTCACGGGTCACGACCCGCTGCATCCGGCGATTCGACGGTTGTTGCGGTTGGGCCGATGTCCCGGGTGGCTGCGACCGTTGTTGAGCGGTGTTCTGAACCTAATCGGACAACGGCAGATCGCGTGGATGATCCGGAACACCGGTGCGATCTCGACCGGCATGTTCTGGCAGCTCACGGCCGAGGTGCGACGATATCAACGCCGGTTCCTTGAGTTGATCAACGCCCGCGGCTTCACGACGCTCATCTGTCCGCCGCATGCGTTGGTCGCGCTCACGCACGGCAGCTCGGGCTATCTGTCGAGTGCCGCCGCGTCGTCGATGTTGATCAATCTGCTCGGCTTCCCGGCAGGCGTTGTGCCATGGACGACCGTCGCCCCCGGCGAGGAAAGCGATCGTCGTGCGAGCGGCGACTGGTTCGAACGCGCGGCTCTGGCGGTCGAAGCCGGCAGCGCCGGCCTGCCCGTCGGTGTGCAGATCGTCGGCCGGCCGTGGGAAGACGAAGCGACGCTCGCGATGATGGCGATTGTCGAAGGACTGCGGCGGGATTGTGGCGGGGATTGAGAGGGTGAGCGGAGGGAACGCGGATGAACGCAGATGAAGGGGATGAACGGGGATAGATTTGAGATTTGAGTAACACCGCTAGCGTGCTGTTGCTATCAAGGCTTATCAATCCCGGCGCACTGAAGTCACCCGCTATCATCCAAATCCCATCTGACTTCATCCCCTTCATCTGCGTTCATCCGTGTCCCCTTGGCACACCATCCCTTCACACTCGGCACTCTGTAACGTCTACGCCGCCGCTGCTTAATCGCCATCCCCGGCAGGTTCGATACCTTCGTTAAGGTCGAATCGGTGGGACGGGACAAACCCGACCGCTCTCATACGGCTGCCAAATCGACGACCGGCGGACCGCCTGGCACTCGTGCCAAGTCCGTGTGGCGACTCCGTCGGGTGACTTGCGCCGCAGTTGCTCGACCATGCAACGACCGCTTCGAGTTTGGCTCGGCATCTGGCTACTGAGCTGCGCGTGCGCGGCCGTAGATGCCTGGGGGCAAACTTCGCCGGTGCCGATTCCCGCTCCCGTGCCGCTCCCGCCCATTGCGGCCGAGCAAAAGATCGAACAACTCGAGCAGCGGCTCAAGTCGGTCGAGCAAGAGCTGGCCAAGGCGAAGAAGAGCGATGATCCGACGAAGCCAGTGCCTGCCGCCGGCGGTCCGTTCACGATCAAGCCGTTTGGCCGAATGCATTCGGATATGGTGTTCGTCAACCAAGACGCCGACAGTCAGGCGCTCTTCGGCAACATTCAAAACGGCGTCGATATCCGTCGTGCCCGGCTCGGCGTGTTCGGCGAAGGTTGGGAGGTGCTGGCCTATCGGTTCGACGTCGACTTTGTGACCAAAGAACCGACGACGCTCGAACGGCCCGCACTTGCTGACGCCTATTTTGACGTGCTGAAGTTGCCGCTCCTCGGCACAGTGCGCGTCGGCCACTTCCGCGAGCCGTTCAGTCTCGAACGCCTCGACTCGACCAACGACCTGCCGTTTCTCGAACGTTCCCTGGCGGTCAACACCTTCGCTCCGTTTCGCAACATGGGCGTGATGGCCTTTAACGTGAACGAAGAGAAGACCGCGACGTTTGCCCTCGGCGGGTTTCGCGAGGCGTCGAACGAATTCGGCGAGGACATCGGCGATGGCGACGGGACGGCCGTCACGACGCGCGGCACGTGGCTTGCCTACTACGACGAGCCGGCACAGGGACGGTATCTGACGCACTTCGGCGCGAGCTACAGCTTCCGTGATCCGAATGACAAAATCCGCCGCTTCTCGCAAACGCCCGAGGTGGTATTGCATCAAGGGCTGTTCAATTTTCCCCGGTTCGTCGACACCGGCTTGATCGCGACCGAAACGCTCCAGCAATTCGGCGTGGAATGGTCGACCGTCTGGGGACCGTTTTCAGCGCAGGCCGAGTACATCGGCACGTTCGTCGATCAGATCGGCAATCCCGATCTGTACTTTCATGGTGCGTATGCCCAGGTGACGTACTTTCTGACCGGCGAAAATCGCAACTACAATCGCGACCTGGGTATCTATCAGGGCGTGGCGCCGTTCACCAACTTCTTTTGTGTCGACACGCAACGCGGAGTCTGCTTCGGACACGGTGCTTGGGAAGCGATCGCCCGTTACTCGTGGATCGATCTCCGCAATCGCAACATCAACGGCGGTGAGATGACCGACGTCACGCTCGGCATGAATTGGTATCTCGCCACTCGCACTCGAGTGATGTTCAACTACATTCACTCGTTCCTCGATCGGGCCAATCTCTACAGCAACGCCGACATTTTCTCGACCCGCTTGCAAGTCAATTTTTAGGCGTGTCCACCCAAAGTATCCATCAGTCGTGGGGGCTGACCACGCGCGGCGGGGGCATGAGGCCCTGCAGACCATCATGCCCCCGACAAGCGTGGGCATGGCACACAATGATTCTGCAAGATTTCTGCTCACCACTAGCGCTCTTGCCCAAGTCGCGGGCTTTGCGGTCCAATAGAATTTGAACGGATATCGCCATCGCCGCATTGCTGAGGAGCCACCATGAATCAGGCCGAACGAGATAAGCAAATCGCCCAAGCCGAGGAGTTGTTGGGAGGCTCGAATCTGGAACGGGCCGGGTTCGCCAAAGGGCTGTACTTCGGGCACTATTTGAACGAGCGGCTGCTGCCGTATCCCGACCTGTCGCATGACGACGACGTGCACGACAAGGTCGCAGAGCTGCGCGCCTTCTGCCGCGAACAGATCGACCCAGTGAAAATCGACCGCGAGGCAATCATTCCCGACTCGGTAGTCACCGGCCTCGGTCGTTTGGGCGTGCTCGGCGCGTGTTTGCCGAAAAGTTGCGGCGGGCTCGAGTGGTCGCAGACCCAGTATTGCAAACTGCTCGAAGTGCTCGGCGGTCATTGCGCCAGCACGGCGCTCTTCGTCAACGCGCATCACTCAATCGGCCCCCGGGCGCTGGTGTTGTTTGGCACGCGAGCGCAGCAAGATCGGTGGCTGCCGAAGCTCGCCAGCGGCGAATGGATCAGCGCCTTTGCTTTGACCGAGCCCGAGGCGGGGAGCGATGCGGCGAACGTGCAGACGATGGCGACACCAACCGCCGACGGGAAGGCGTACACGATCAATGGTCAGAAGCGTTGGATCACCAATGGCGGCATCGCGCAGGTGCTGACGGTCATGGCTCGCACGCCGGTGCCGGGCTCGAAGGAGACGAAGATCACGGCGTTTCTGGTGACGCCCGACATGCCGGGTTTCGAGGTGCTCGAAAAGCGGATGGAGAAATGCGGCGTGCGCGGTAGCGCCACGGCCCGACTCGCGTTCAACAACATGGTTGTGCCGAAAGAGAACATTCTGGGGCAACTCGGCAAGGGACTGCGCGTCGCCCTGACGGTGCTCGACTTCGGCCGGACGACGTTCGGCGCCAGTTGCACGGGCGCGGCCAAGTTTTGCGTCGCCAAGGCAGTGAGTCACGCCAACTCGCGGCGTCAATTCGGCGAGACGCTCGGCTCGTTCGAGTTGGTCAAAGACAAGTTGGCGTACATGAGCGCGGGCACGTTCGCGATGGAGTCGTGCACGTATCAGACCGCCGCTCTGATCGACTCGGGCGCGGATGAGTACATGCTCGAGACCGCGATGCTCAAGGTGTTCGCGACCGACCCGCTGTGGCGGATCGTCAACGACACGTTCCAAATTTACGGCGGCAAAGCGTACTTTACCGACGAGCCGTTCGAGCGGATGCTGCGCGACGCACGCATCAACATGATCGGCGAAGGGGCCAACGACGTGCTTCGCAACTTCATCGCGCTCGTCGGCATGCGCGACGTGGGTCTCGACTTACAGGGGGTGTTGCAGGCGATCAAGAATCCGTTCGCGGGTGGAGGCCGGTTGTTTGGCTTCGTCGGTCGTAAGCTGTCGTCGCTGCTCAGCTCGCCGGCCGTGACCGTGCGATCGAGCGAACTCGAAGCCGACGCCGCACGTCTGGGCAAGCTCGTCGGTCAGTTCGGTAACGCGGCCGAGCGCTTGTTGGCGTATTACCAGGAAGCGGTACTCGAACGGCAGTACCAACTCGGCCGCATCGCCGACTCGGCCACCGAGTTGTATGTGTCGAGTTGCGTGCTCAATCGGCTCGATGCGCTCGTGCGCGATCCACATGTCGACGAGGCCGAGAAGTTAAAATCGCTCAAGGTCGGGCGGTATTACTTGACCACCGCCGGACGCCGGATTCGGGCCAATCTGGCAGCGCTACGCGATAACGACGACGAGCAAACGACGCGCGTTGCTCAAGCCGAGTTGGCCGGCTCGAATGACACAACTAAGCCGCATGCTTGAGCCGGCCCGATGTGGCACTGGCGTGTGATTGCGGCTTGCGAGCCAGCACGAGATACGACACGCCCAACGGCAGCTTGAGCCCCGCGAGGCCCAGGCTCCACTCGCCATACGTGATCCGCATCAGCAGTTCGTTGAGCCACTCGGGCAGCGGACGATCGTCGGTTTCGGCTTGCTCTTCGGCCAACCGACGATTGAGCCCGAACAGCTGCTTGATGCGGTACCAACCGGCGAGTCCGAGCGCGACCGGAAAGCCCCAGCCCAAGAGATGCGAGCCCTGAATCACGTCGAAGCCCGCATCGGCCAGCATGCCGCGCATCTCGCCGGGATAGAAACGTCGGGCCGTGCTGACGAAATCGTCGTGCTGCCGTTTCAGAAAGGGATACGTCCCTTCG
>JAEUIL010000444.1 GCA_016794255.1 Planctomycetaceae bacterium
GCCGACGCTGCGATGGATATGCAAGGGGTCGATCCCTCGGGCCTCGACTCGCAGGACCGCAAATATCTCGAAACGATCGCCCGTGTGTTTCATGGCGGACCGGTGGGAGCCGAGGCGATTGCCCACACGATGAACGCGCCGGTCGACACACTCGTGGATGAAGTCGAGCCGTATCTCTTGCGCACTGAGTTCGTCGTCCGAACGCCGCGTGGTCGCAAGATCACGGCCACCGGCTATCAGCATCTGGGCATTGAACCGCCCGAGGACACAGGCCAACGGCGATTGTTCTAAGCGTTGGTGAACTGTGTCGTAGCCGACCTCGCCAGAGTTCGTGTGGTGGCGTCATCAAAGGGCTCCCCGAATTCTGGCGAATTCGGCTACAGAAAATGACAAGACACTTCGCTTGTTCTAAGCGTGCTAGCAAATGATCGTCCGCGTGCTTCTAGGTAATTATCCGGTTTGTCTGACCACAATTCTGCGCGGAATTTGCTTCACACCTCACGGGCAACGCGGTATCTTCACGAATGCACACCCTTGAGCGACGATGGAATCGCGCTTACGGAGGGGAAAAGGATCGTCGAGCCCGGAGGGATTCATCATGCTCGAAATAGCGCGTGGCTGGAACTTGGAAGTCGAGCGCGGACCCGACTGGTTGTTCGTGAGAATCTTTTGCGACGCCGAGTTCGCCTGGGACTCGCCCCCGCTGGCCGAGACGCTGTGGAACCTCATGGCGCAAAACATGGCACATCGCTTGGTCGTCGAATGCGACCAACTCTCGTTCATGCCGTCGGCGGTGCTCGGTCAATTGGTCATGCTGCAAAAGCGGATCGTGACCAGCGGCGGTCAGCTGCGGATCACCGGTCTCTCGCCGAGCATGAAGGAAGTGCTGCACGTCTCGCGGCTCGATAGTTTTCTGCCCGTGTTCGCCAATCGAAACGAAGCCGTGATGAGCGGCGCTGCGTATCCGCATAAACCGCGGTGAGCGGACGAGGTTCGCGCTCTGCAGGAATGCTTGTGACAGGATCATGAAGAACAGAATCATAAGAAAGTAAAGCACTGCGATCGGCACTGCCGTCGTTGATTCAGTTTCCCCTGGATCTGCTTCTTGATGATCTGCTCAACATGATCCTGTCGTTTTTTTGCTCCGGGCGAGCGATCAGCTTTCTAGCACAGCGACCCCCTGCTGCCCGAGTTTTAGGCATGCTGGCATTGCACCGGACACGTGGATAACACTCGCAGTAGGGGGCCCGGGCTGATCGCAACTCTCGTGCTGAACGCTACTTGCACGAATTAACGAGCCGCAAATGGACTTCGGTGTAACGTTTGCATTCACTTTGGCTCATCTGTTCTGCCGCGACCGTCGTGCGCGGCTGACGATGCTCTCCAGGCGGACCGTGTAACTCGGCAGTGCGTCTTTGCGTCGAGCGGTGTTCGCCGCGCGACTCGCGACGCTGCCGTGTAACTTGTGGTTTCACTGTTCGAGGTGCTTCATGCAGCGTGGATTTTTGATCGACATGGATGGCGTGATCTATCGGGGCCGAGAATTGATCACCGGGGCCGATCGGTTCATCAATCAACTCATTGACCGTGAGATTCCGTTTCTGTTTCTCACCAACAATAGTCAACGAACGCGTCGCGATGTCGCCGTGCGATTGCAACGGATGGGCATTCGTGCCGAAGAGCAGCATGTGTTCACGTGCTCGATGGCGACGGCTCGTTTTTTGGCCAAGCAAAAGCCGGCGGGGACCGCGTATGTGATCGGCGAAGGAGGACTACTGAACGCCTTGCATCAGAACGGCTACTCGGTCGTCGATCATGATCCCGACTATGTCGTGGTTGGCGAGGGCCGGACGCTGACGATGGAGATGATCGACAATGCTGTGCGGATGATTCTCGGCGGAGCGAAGCTCGTGGCGACGAATCCCGATGTGAACTGTCCGACGCCGCAAGGCATGCGTCCCGGCTGCGGAGCGATTGTCGCGATGCTCGAAGCGGCTACCGGCGTCAAAGCGTTTAGCGTCGGCAAGCCGAGCCCGGTGATGATGCGCGCTGCACGCAAGCAACTTGGCTTGCGGGCTGAAGAGACGACCATGATCGGCGACACGCTCGAGACCGACATTCTCGGCGCGGTGCAGTTGGGCTATCGCGCGATTCTCGTCCTGAGTGGCGGTGCACAACGCGAGGACCTGACGCACTACGCCTATCGGCCCGATCGTGTGATCGATTCGATTGCCGATCTCATCGACAGCGACGAACTCATGGTCAAGCCGGCGCTCAGTGCGCGAGCTTGTTGAACCGATCGTGAGAGGGACACACTATTGTCCCAACGCGGCCATCGCTTCGTCGGGAATGTTGAAATTCGCGGCGACGCCTTGGACGTCGTCGTGATCGTCGAGCAATTCCATGAGTCGCAGCATCTGCCGACCGCTGTCGACATCCAAATCGACCGTGTTCTTGGGGAGCCGCGTGACTTCGCTCGACTCGGCCTTGATTCCCTTCTTCTCGAACACTTCGCACAAACTTTGGTACGTGCTCGGGTCGCAGGTGACCTCAAACGAGTTGCCCGAGCGCTTGACGTCATCGGCACCGGCGTCGAGGGCGACTTCCATCAACGCATCTTCGTCGAGCTTGTCGGCCGAGATGATGAATAGCCCTTTGCGGTCGAACATCCACGCCACGCAGCCAGTCTCGCCGAGCTTGCCGCCGTTGAGCTCAAAGATTTTGCGCACTTCACCGGCGGTGCGGTTGCGATTGTCGGTCAGAATTTCGCACAGCACCGCGACACCGGACGGGCCGTAACCTTCGTACAACGCTTCCTCGAAACCGCCCCCTTTGGACTCGCCCGTGCCGGCCTTGATGGCGCGTTCGATATTGTCTTTGGGCATGCTCACCGCCTTGGCCGCGTCGACGGCATAGCGGAGCTTGAGGTTCATCGCCGGATCGCCACCCCCTTTGGCCGCAATGATGATCGCCTTGGCGAGCTTGCTCCAGAGCTTGCCGCGCTTGGCGTCAATGATCGATTTCTTGCGGGAAATGTTCGCCCAATGGGAATGGCCAGCCATGATTGCTCTCGGAACGGAAGGGTCAACGTGCGGTGATGAATCGCTGCCAATAAAGTAATCGAACCGACCGGGTTTCGGGAAGACGGAGGGACGGGCAAGAAGAACGAATGTCGAAGCTCAAATGTCGAAGGAATACCAAATGCCTAATGACGAATGAACATTCGACATTTGGACTTCGT
>JAEUIL010000450.1 GCA_016794255.1 Planctomycetaceae bacterium
CTTTACGCGAGTTCACCCAGGGCTTCGTAGACATGCGTTAGCTGGGCGTCGAGCGGCTGGGTGGTATTAATCGTCACACTGGTCGCGGGCAAATCTCCCGATTGCCAATCGGCAGCTTGCCGATCATAGAGTTCGGGGCGAGCCTCGGATGCGTCGGGCTCGGCAGCCGTCAGCCGCTGAGTGATCCGCTGCATCGCAACCTCACGCGGGCAACGGCACTCGATCCAAACACAGTCCGCCGCGTGCTGCTGGGCGAGTGCGAGCGCCGCTTCGCGCTGCGACATCTGTCCGAACGTAGCGTCGAGCACCACGCTTGCGCCTTGCCGCAGTTGTTCACCGGCTTGTTGCAAAAGTGCGTCGTAAACTGCCGTCCGCGACTCGGGTCGATAGCGAGCAGCGTTGTACTCGGCCGAAAGTCGATCGCCGGGGAACAGCGTTTGTCGGATTACATCGCTGCGCAACCAAGTCGCACCGAGCGATTCACTCATCGCACGTGCCAACGTTGACTTGCCGCTTCCCATCATGCCGCCCACGATCATCAAGAGCGGACGAACGAAGGGGCGTAGGTACTCGTCTGCTAGGTGCAAGTAGTCGAGTGCCAAGTGCTCAGCAACGTCATGCTGAGAGCCTACAACTTGCTTACCCCGCAAGGCCGCGACCTTGGCCCGCACGCAGGCTCGATAGGACTTGTAAAACGCCCACAGTTCCGGCGTCGGCCGATCACCACTGCTCTCCTGATAGCACTCAATGACCGACTTGCCCACCGCCGGAGCGCCAAGCAAATCGCATTCCATAGCCAAGAAGCTCAACTCGTCGGCAACATCGAGTTGCCGAAACTCGGCGTTGAACTCGACGCAATCAAAAATCACCGGCGGACTCACCAGACAAATATGCTCGGGCCGCAAATCGCCGTGCCCTTCGATGATGTGCCCCTGTTGTACTCGTTGATCGAACATCTCGGGTTGCGTCAACAGCGCGCGTAGTTGCGCGGTATGAACCCGCTGGATGAGCGATGCCGAGTCGGGCGGGCAGGCTTCGTGCAGTGCCGCGCGATTGGCGCGGACGTGACGCTCGATCGTGCGGCGATACTCCTCGGGCCGAACTCGCAGCGACGGTGCTTTCAGGTAAAACTCGGTCAACGTCGCGGCCAGTTGCGTGATCTCGGCATCGGTCAGCAAGTGCCGTTGAATGAGCACGTCGAGCGTTCGTTCCGTCGGCAGTCGCCGCATTTGAACGACATAGTCGACCACCGGGCCGCGTGCCTCAAGTCCATCAAGGTGTAGCTGGCCCCGCGCGTCGGTCCAAATCGGATGGACGCCCAGATAGACATCACGCGCCTGACGACGATTCAATCGCACTTCGTCTTCACACGCTTGGCGGCGTTGTTCGACCGTGCTGAAATCCAGAAAGTCGAACCGCACGGGCTTCTTCAGCTTGTAGACGAACCGATCGGTGACAAACACCTGCGAGATGTGCGTCTCGATCAATTGTACGGTACGGGGAATATCGGCGTACGAAGTGCGGCGACGCAAGAATTCGACCACGCGGCGCTCTTGATCCAGTGGCAAAGGAATGCCGGTCGAGGGCTCGGATAGCGCGCCGGACGTCTGAGTTTCGAGTGACATAGGGCACCTCGGACCGAGGTACGTGGTTAATGATACAAGAAGAGCGGAATCGTCGAGTGCGCTATGACATGTTGCGTAGCCGAACCAAACAGAAACTCGCGCACCCGCGGCTGACCACACGCCCCCATCACGAGCATGCCCGCTCCCAACCGGCAAGCTTCGGCCAAGATCGCTTTGCCAGGCGAGTCGCCCGTGATGACGATGTGCTGTTCGGCCTGAACTTCGTGCGCTCGCAAGAACTCGATCGCGCGATCGGCGCATTTCGCCGCGGGCAAGCGTTCTTCACCCACCGTGACGATATGCACGGGGTCGACGCCGTTGAGCGCCAGCGTTTGAAAGATCTGCAACGTGCGGGCCGCTTGCACGCTGCCATCGTAGGCAACGACAACGCTGTGTTGCGGCGGCAACGAGGGTGGAACAATAACCAACGGCCGACCCGCGCCACGCAACAAAGCAGCGATCGTATCACCATCGTGCTCCTGCGTAGCGAAATGATAGTTTGCGTCCCGCGGCACCACGATTAAGTCGAAGCGTTGCGCCTCGCTGATCAACGCTTCGCTCGGCAGCCCCGTGCGCTCCAAG
>JAEUIL010000465.1 GCA_016794255.1 Planctomycetaceae bacterium
GGGCCAAATATTTCTGTCGCTGGCTACCTTCCCGTTGGACAACGCCCCTCGCCGTGCCCTAACCTGCCTCAAGCTGATTCAACCGAGTCATGAAGAGGGTCGTTAACGTTCCCCGGTGCGAGTGTTCTTGCTCTGCCGTGGAAAAAGTCCCCGAGGTGTGAGTATTCCGACGCCGGTAACCTCGGCCCGCTTATACCGCTTTGGGAAACATGACTGCGACCGCTGGCCGAACTCACCGGACGGGTTGTTGAACCAGAGACGCGCGTGTCGTTGGATCCACGACACGGGCGTGCTCGACGGGCAACAAACGGACGGCTCGGAATGTCGGAACGAATAGCTGGAGCGATCCCGTGACCCGATCGCTCTTGAGTACGACGAGTTGTTTTGCAGCCGCTTGGGCGCGAGTGACAGCGACGACACTAAAAAGTTGTGCGAGACACGGTCGCACAGCCGTCGGGTATTCCAACTCACTCGCGTTCGATCCCCTGATGTCCGGGACTGGGATCAGGTGCCCGGAGTAAAACGCAGGTAGGACGAAGAGCGTGATCCGGTGCGTCGCGGCCTGAGACCAGGTCGTGGATGGAGCCGTGGATTGGTCGTCAGTAGGTCGGGGGACCGAACGCGACCTGCATCCGCGGTTCGACAATGTCCCGTCAGATCCCCCACCCCAAGAACACCACTTGACCTCCGCTCGGGCTGCGACGCACGAATTTTTATTGTATCCATCACGCTCAGCGCGATGGTGTGAGTCATTGCGCGCCCGTTATCCGCTGGAACGTCGTTGAACATTGAAGCGTCAACAAAGCACGTCGAAACGCCCTTCCGGAAATGAAGCAACGGCCGAGGGTCGTGATACCACTGGGAGATGCGTGCTGTGTCCAAGACTTCCGGGACATGCGTTGCCCGCGAAAAACATGCCCACGCGGACGTGGGCATGGCACACAATTCGGTCAACAGGCATCACGACGCGGCCGACGATGCGATTAAGCAAGCAGCGCCAAGCATGCGTCGACTTGCTCGTCGGTGCCGACCGAGATGCGCAAACCCTCGCCCCAGCCGGCGTAGTTCATGTAGCGCACCAAGATGCGATTCGCTTTGAGCCGTTCGTACAGCGGCTTCACCGGTTGCGACGGATGCGGGCACCAGACGAAATTGGCTTGCGACGGGATCGGCGCGAAACCGAGCTCACGCGCCTTGGTTTCGAGCCGCGAGCGCGTGGCGAGAATCTTGGCCGTGTTGGCGACGAGGTGCGATTGATCGTCGATCGCAGCGGTCGCGGCGGCGATGCTCAACGCGTCGCAGTTGTACGAGTCCTTGATCTTGACCAGGCCTTCGATGATGTGCGGCTGAGCGACGAGGAAACCGAATCGCAACCCGGCCAGCGAGTACGACTTGCTCAACGTCCGCGAGACCATGATCTTGTCACACTCTTTAACCAGTCGCACACAGTTATCGCTGGCGAAGTCGGCGTACGCTTCGTCGACCAACAACGGGCAGGGCAAAGACCTCGCAAACTCGAGAATCTTGTCCGGTGCGATGAACGTCCCCGAGGGGCTGTTCGGATTGGGCAAGAAGACCAGTTTCAGCTTGCCATCGCCTTGACCGAATGCGGCCGGCAACGACCAATCGGCGTTGAACCGCACCTCTTCGCTGGTCGCTCCCTGAATCTCGGCCAGCGTTCGATACAGAATGTAACTCGGATACGGCAAGCGGAGTCGGTCCCCTTCGCCGACAAACGCGCGAGTCAAAATCGTCAGGATCTCATCGCTGCCATTGCCGCACAGAATCCACTCGGGCTCGACGCCCAACACCTGAGCCGCGCGGATGCGAAAGGAATTCGCCATCGGGTCGGGATACTTTTCCAAGCCGCGGTCGAGCACCGCCAGGATCGCCTGCTTCACGTTCGGCGATGGCGGGTACGGATTCTCGTTCGTGTTCAACTTAATAAACTTGCCAGCCTGCGGCTGTTCGCCAGGAGTGTAGCCCGCGAGCGAATCGATATGAGGGCGGAAGTAGGACATGGGGGGAACGTGTTTAGTGTTTTGTGTTTTGTGTTTCGTGTTTGGGAGGGAATGCAGGTGATTTGGTTCTTGGTGCTTAGTGCTTGGTTAGGAAGAAACAAGGTGCCGTCTTCTTACTAATAACTAAGCACTAAGCACCAAGAACTACGAACTAACCACCACTCCGCACATCCACACTCGCGCGGTGGGCAGTGAGGCCTTCTTTGTCGGCCAGCACCCGAACGTCCGGTGCCACGGCCTGCAAGCCAGCGCGGGTAAAATGAATGACACTCGTGCGTCGCAAGAAGTCGTTGGCACACAAGCCCGAGGCGAATCGCGCGGTGCCACCGGTCGGCAAGACGTGCGAGGGACCTGCCACGTAGTCGCCGAGCGCGACCGGCGTGTAATTCCCGAGAAACGCTGCACCGGCGTGCGGAATCTTGCCCAGCAGTTGCTCGGCATTGTCGGTCGCGATGTGCAGATGCTCGGGGGCAATCTCGTCGGCCAAGGCACACGCCTCGTCGACGTTGTTCACCAAGATCAACGCTCCGAAATCTTCAAGCGATTGCCGAGCGAGATCGCCGCGCGACAGCGTCGCCGTTTGTTTGACGAGCTCGGCGTGCGTGGCGTTCAGCACTGCCTCGCTCCACGTGATCAAAATGCTCGCACCGGGAGCATGTTCGG
>JAEUIL010000473.1 GCA_016794255.1 Planctomycetaceae bacterium
TCCGGAACGTGGTGATCAGCCTGCTGCGTCACGGCGGCCACAAACAAATCGCCGGTACCCTTCGCGACTTCTCTTACCAAACTAGCAAACTACTTCGTTTTCTGGATATCTTGAAAAACTGATCGGCCGTGGGGAAAATCAGTCCGAGCTACGCAAAAGCAAGGGGGTCAACCATGGTCGGCACACGACGTAACTTAAGGCAAGTCTTCCGGTTATGGATTAGTCGCTACGAAGCCTGGGCACCGAATCGTTGGGACGATGTGCCGCCCGAGGCGGTGGCGCTGGAGCCGGCGATCGACGGGGTGTACTCGGCCGCACAGGCGGCGGCGTTCGTCGAGGGGTTTAACACCGAGATGCTCCGCGATCCGCAGCGTCGCTGGGCGGTCGCGATTCCGGTCCGGATTCACTACGAGGGAGATCTCGTCGTGGGCCAGCGCTTTTCGAGCCGGCAGTTCAGCGATCGTGCCGGTGGCAACGCGGCGTGAGCAGCCCGTGGTCCGAGGTGACTTGTTAGACGTTAGTTCGTCTTCTCGCGTGTCAACGTGCAGGAGCGGGTGATCGTCATGTTCTTGGTGAACGATGCCGGCGTCCAACCGTTCGAGTTCATCGGCACGGCGACCGTGACCGTGACCGTGGTCGTGGTGCTGGTGATGGGATTCGGCGAGACCGTGATCGTCGCCCCATTGACGAGTCCGGCGGAGAGCATCGCTTGGGCGTCGGTCGTAGCGTTGGCGGCCGTTGCCCCGGGCACGATCAAGCGTCGACAGCCGGCATACGCCGCGTTAGCCGTGGCGTTCACGACTTGGTTGAGCCGCGAGAACTCGACGGCTCCAAAGAAGATCATGAACATCGTGGTGGCGACGAGCGCGAACTCGACGGTCGCGGCACCCTCGCGCCGGCGGTGGAGGCACCGGCGCGAGCGGCGAACCGACTGTGGCATGATCGACGAGTTACGCATAGCTTTCGACCCCAACACGTCTGGAAAGGTTTGAGTTACTTGGTCAACACGACCGGCAATGAGTAGGCCAACTGGGTAAACGCGGCGTTCAAACTCGCGGCATCGGTGGCGAGGTAATAGCTGCCACCGGTCGTCGAGGCAATCGACTGTAACGCCGACGGTCCGGTACCACTGGCGAGAAAGCAGACCGTATGGACCGTGATGTTGCTCGACGCACAGGTCGAAGCGTACGTGATCGGATTGCTGCCTTCGTTCCACTCACCGTCGCTCATCAGAATCATGACTCGCTTGGCGTAGGTTCGGACACTGGCACCGGTCAGTTGGGTGCGGGCCTTGCTCATGCCGTCTTGCATGTCCGTGCCGCCCTGGAAGGCTTGGCTAGTATAAGCGTTCACGGCGTTGTAGACCGATGTCATGTCGGTCGACAGTGCCAGATCGGTGCTCGCGCTCGACGACCAAGTGACCACACCGACGCGTGGCGGGGCATTGGCGGTGCTCAAAATCGTCGTGAACGTATTCACCGCGTCACGCAAAGCATGCCAGCGGCTACCCGTCAACGGCGCGCGGCTATTGCCTTTGCGCGAGTCGTAAAGATACGGCGACGGATACAACCACTCGGTGCCTGAGGTGTCCCACTTCATCGAGCCCGAGCGGTCGAGGCACAACGTCACTTCGCACGCAAAGGCCGAGGCCACAGACGTGGTCTGCGGTTGGAACGAACTGGTCCCCAAGATTGGCGCGAAGAACAACGGCACCGCGCCGTTGGCGTTGTTCGAGAACAACTTGGAGTTGATCTGGGTCGCTTGCGACGGACTGGCCCCCGACACGAACGCCCAACTGCCATCGGCCTGTTGTTGCGACTGACCAATCGTGATGTCCGAAGTCGCCAAAGAGAGCGGCTTACCGGCCACGTAGTTCTTGGCGGCCATCGCTTGAGCGGCGGCTTGAGCTTGAGCGTTGGTCTTGCCTTGCACCAGGGCCGAAGTTCCCGCGCGGGCGGCCGAGTCGGTGGCGGCTTTTAGCTGCGTCTTCACGAGCTGCATATAAGCCACGTCGATCGAGAACGCAGCCATGGCCACAAACACGACCAAGAACACGGCCACGAGCGGGATCACCGCCCCACGCCGACGCGGCGATCCGTGCGAGACGAGACGACGTTGATCTAAGCGGCGGTTCATGGTGTGGCTCCAGTCGTGTTGCAGCAGATGATGATGTGCCGATACCAAGCGGTTAATCTATCTCAGTTGTTTTAGAGTCGTTGGCTCACAATGCGGGCCGTCAGCGTGCGATTGCCCAGAAAGCCGAACATCAGCGAGTTCGAACTCAGCGGTGCGCTGACCGTGACCGTGATCTCGGTTCCGAGCGCGGTCGACGATGTCACTGTCGGCGAAATCGTCACCGTGGCGCCGTTCGCCCCCAGAGCGGTGAGCACCGCATTCGCGCGAGTCGTGGCATTGGTCGACGTGCCACCGGAAATCGACACGACGTTCGACGCTTCATACGCGGCCGAGGTCAGCGCGTTTTGCAAGTACACGGCATTCGACGTCTCGACGACGCCAAACACCATGGCGATCAACAGCGGCAAGCAGAGCGCGAATTCAACGGCGGCGGTGCCCGCGCGGGCATGCTGGCCCCGACGCATGGACAAGCGCCGACCGCGCAATCTTGTTGCGGTCATGACACGAACCAACCTTGCGAATGCAGAACGAGAAGAGGTCTAACTAGTGAAACCCTAGGTCAGATTGGACAACTTGCAAATCACAACCCGAAATACTGGGTGAGTTGACCGGAGCCGAGCCGCATAAACCGACACCGCGGCCTGCACAATCGGCACAGGTGTCCCGAGCCCCCGGGGTCAGACGGGCGTGAGCACTTCTCGTCCACTTCCCGGAAAAACCCCGCCCGGGTGTTTCGCTCTTTTCGGGCCACGACCATCTAAAGGTGTCGGACGCGGTTGGAACCGTCCCGCGACTCGTTCGAGTGAGGGGACGCCGGCATGGATCGTGAGAAGACAGGGCGCTCACGCGGCATGTGCGACGTTTCACGAACCGTCGTGGTGCGGTCGAACAGCGTTCGGCGGGGCCGGATATGAGTCGAGGCAGCCGGGTTGGCCGTGTCATGCGATCCGGCCTGCTCGGACCGTCGTGCGGTCGTGTCCGGCGGCGTTCGCTACCTCCCCCGGTAGTGCGCCAGCTAACAGCAACTCGTTTCGCAGCGGTTCGGAACACCCGCGACGCCGTGGCAATGGCGCGAAACGTAGACTGCCGCGAGCTGGCAACCGTCGGGATGGACGCCGCCCACACGACCGTCGATAATGCAAGTTGTGCCGACTCGTGTTCAGGCGTGAAATGCCGGTGTCGTTAAGGCCATGGACGTAAGTGCAACGACGACCGTGATCGAGCAGCCCGTGCTGGGTGAGGGCTGGGGCCTGCGCGCTCGTTGCGCCGCGGGGTTGTCGGCGCTGGCGGCATTTCTCTCGGGCGCGCACTTTCAAGCGTCCTGCGTCTCGGCCGCGGTGCATTCCATCACGCTCGTCGCCGTCGCCCTCGTGATGCTCGATGGCGATCCGGTTGCCCATGACGAGCCGGTGCTCGAAGTGCAGCTCGCGATCGACGAAGTGCGACCGCCCGAGCCCGAGGTGGTCATGACCACGCTCGCCGCTGAGTCGGTCGCGGCCGGCACGGGGGGTACATCGCTCGCCCCGGGCATCGTCGGTACCGGCACCGGGATCGCTGCCGAGAGTGATTTGCCAACCTTGGAAGTGGCCCTGGCTGGCATCGGGGGTCGCGGCCAAGGTGGCCATGAGGGCATGGCGCTCAGCGGCAACGGCTTGCTCAAGGAAGTGCAAGAAGTCAAACAGCAGGCCGCGTTCTTCGGCGTGAGCGCGACCGGTCGCAAGTTCGCGTTTGTCGTCGATACCTCGGGCAGCATGGCGCAAGACGATCGTTGGATTCGCGCTCGGGCCGAGCTCGTCCGGTCGCTGCAAGAACTCGGCTACGGCCAAGAGTATTACGTCGCGTTCTTTAACCACACGCCGTTTCCCATGCCGCAGGGAAAACTCGTTCCCTCGCGGGGCAGCAATGTCGCTAGCACCGTCAACTGGATTCATCGCGCCGTCCCCGCGGGTGGCACCGAGCCCTGGCCGGCGCTGCAGCTGGCCTTGAATCTCAAGCCCGACGCGGTGTTCCTGCTCACCGACGGTCTCTTCGATCCCGCGGTGGTCGAAAACGTGCGCCGCCTCCGCGGCAGTCTTCGCGTGCCGATTCACACGATCGGTTTCGCCATCAACAACGTGCCGCTGCAAGTTCAAACGCAAATCGAAGAGCAGCTTAACGTCATCGCCCGCAGTACCGGCGGCACCTACCGCTTTGTCCCGTAGCTGGCCGCGGTAGTGAGGCGTTTTAACTGAGTCGTGTGCCATGTCCACGTCCGCGTGGGCATGTTTCCCGGTGAAAACGCATGTCCACGAAGACGTGGACATGGCACACCTCACCAAACGGGGTCACGACCCTGGCCGCGGGCCTCTTTCTTCGCGCGATCGTAACGATTACGTTAAGCGTCTCGCTTGCGGTTTCGCGCCTCCCCAACGCTCTCGCCCCGTCATCGATGTTCACTGGTCTTGTCGAACTCCGTGCCCCGGTCGCCGCTTCGCGGGAAGAACCGCCCGGCCGACGGCTCACGATCTACGCCCCAACGCTCGCCGCCGACGCGCAACTCGGCGACAGCATCTGCGTCTCGGGCTGCTGTCTCACGGTGGTCGCGATCGAGAACGGCTCATTCGCCTTCG
>JAEUIL010000052.1 GCA_016794255.1 Planctomycetaceae bacterium
TGGTGAGCGCGAAACCGCAAGCGAGCAGGGCCATCGTATGACGCAATTTCATGTGTGGAGTCCACATCAACAAGTTATTTATGCACCAAACAAGATCGTGTGCCATGGCCACGTCCGCGTGGCCATGTTTCGTCGGCAGAACGCATGTCCACGCAGACGTGGACATGGCACACTGCTCAATCATCCTGAAACGCGATTACCACCAGACTCATTTCGCGCCCGCGACTTTGTGCTTTCCCTTCAACGGACTCGCCACGCCCTTGTCGCATTTGCCGTCTTTGGCGACGGTTTCATACAACGGTCCGAAATCGGCGGCGAGTCCCGACGGGTCGGACTCGTACGCATCGGCGTCGGGCGTCAGATCGTTGACTTCGTAGCCGGGCAAATCGCCGCCAGTGATGCCCGCGTCGTTTCCTTTGCGAACAATGCCGGGGTTAGCCTTGCTGCCATACGAGGCGGGCAGATACTTGTCGCTGGCGAACCACGAAGCCCGGCCGGGCTTGCCGTCGTTCTTCCACGAGACGCTCCAGATCACCTTGCGGCGATTGTTGCGGATCGTGACTTGATCGGTCGTGTTCAGATCAAACACCGCGTTGGTCACGCCGAACACTTGATCCGTGTCTTTTCCGCCGAGCCATTCCTTCTCGAAGATCCGCTTCTTGTCGATGCCCGGCACGATCCGCGAACCAAACACGATGATGATGTACTCGCCCGACTTGATCGTGTACTCGGGCAGATCGCATTGTTGATCGTTCTCGTCGATCAACTTCCAACTGGTCAGATTGACCGGAGCCGGACCGTAGTTGAACAACTCGATCCACGTGCGACCGCTCCGTTCGCCGATCGGATTCTCGAAGATCTCGGTGATCGCGATCGTGTTGGCTTGGGCCGAGGTGATCGTCAGTGATAACAAACAAGCGATGACAAGGGTGCGAAGCATAGCGAGGGTACTCTGCGAAGACACGCGAAGGGGACCGACTTGAATGAGCAGTCGTGATGCTTCGCCGGAATCGTGTGCCATGCCCACGTCCGCGTGGGCATGTTTCCTGGTGAACACGCATGTCCACGCAGACGTGGACATGGCACACATCAACCAACGGCATCACTACTGCCTGAGCCGGCAAGAATGCCACGAGAATACCGCTCGATGAGTCGGTTCTCAAATAAAAATGCCGTAAGAATTCTCGTCGCGATTGGGCGCAGAGAACGTAGCCGAATTCGCCAGAATTCGGGAGACCTTTGACAGGGCCACCCGAACTCTGGCGAGTTCGGCTACGAACGTGCTCCAGCAGATGTTACTCGCCCAACGAACCCAGCGAGGCCAAGAACTCGCTCATCTCGCCGGCCGCGTGCAGGTCGTTTTGCCGCCGCGCCTCGTCGATCCCGGCCCGTAACACGGCCCGCGACTCGTCGATCCGGCCGAGCTTGGCCAGTTGCTGACCGCTGCGAAAGAACGCCGCGACATACGGCGGCTGATCGCGGGTCAACCCCGCCAGATAATCGAGACTGGCGTCGTGGGCCCCGTCCTTTTCCAACTCCATCGCCAGACTGTAACGCAGGAACGTGTCGCCCGGCTGGTCGACCAACATCGCTTCGATCTTTTCGCGTCGCGTGGGCATTGCAGAGTACCCATCACGTTCCGTGTGATGGCCGAGCCGAGGAAAGTTAAGTGGACCGTCGATCGTCACTTCGACATCGCGCCGAGCGAGATGGATACTATGTGTCGCGGACCTTGCGGCGACGTTTGTTCCGGCCCGCGGGCAACTTGAGGGACTCGATCAACTCGTCGCGGACGATCGGCACGCCGGCCGGGGCTTCGACACCGATCCGCACTTGGCCGTCGTCGACCCGAGTGAGCGTGACCGTGATCTGATCGCCAATTTGGATTTGTTCGCCGATCCGACGGGTGAAGACGAGCATGGGCGATCCTTCGCAACGAGCGTCCTAAAGCATGTGCTGACAGTGGATTACGGCACGAACAGTGAAGTCGGAGCCGACGGAGGAGCCGGCCGAGAGGGTGACGCCTCGCGGCCGGCGGCCACAGCCTCCGCTGACGCGTGCTAGCATACCGCTCGTCCCGATTACCGACAAGCGACCGAGACCCGAGTTGAACCCGACGCGGCCCGATGGTGGGGTCGAAAAGCCGGTGTTAATCGATGCCGGGCCTGGATATAATGACGATTGCCCTCCACCCAGGTCGCGACCCTCGACGCCTGTCCGACCGTGGCCCGTTCCCCGCCTCCCATTCGCCCGCCGTTATGAGTTCTTCCCGCCTTCGGCATTGCTGCGGCCCTGCGCTATCCGTGCCAGCTTGGCTGCGCCCGGGTCGTCGTGGGCTGCTGCTGATCGCGGGACTGGCTTTGATCGGGATGACAGGCCTACTCGGGTGTCAGCAGTCCGACACCAAGTCGACCGCGAACTCGGCTCCCGCGACCAATGCCGCCGCGCCGCTGGCGTCCCCCGCCAAGAAGATCATTCCCGCCACGGTGCAAATGCGTCCGTGGCCGGCGGTCGTGCGGATTCAAGGGAGCCTGATGGGTGACGAGAACGCCGTGATCGGTGCCAAGGTCGCGGGCCGCATCAAGCAGGTGAAAGTCGATATCGGCTCGGTCGTGCAACAGGGCGACGTCATCGCTCAGCTCGATAGCGAAGAGTTTGACCTGCGTGTCGCTCAGGCCGAGGCCATGCTCGAACAACAACGGGCCAAGGTCGGCTTGAAACCGGGCCAGCCCGACTCGCAACTCAATCGCGAACTGTCGCCGCCGGTGCGTCAAGAAAAGGCCGTGCTCGACGAGGCCAAAGAAGCCTACGCTCGGGCCGAGGCACTGCACAAAGAAAACGCCGCGACTCTGACCGAACTGCAACAGAAACAAGCGTTGCTTCGCGTCGCCGAGGCACGTTACGCCGCGGCGCTGAATGGAGTCGACGAGCAAATCGCATTGCTCGCCGTGCGTCGGACCGAGTTGGCGATCGCCATCGATCAACAATCCGAGTCGGTGCTACTCGCGCCGTTTACGTGCGTCGTGCAAGAACGCCGCGTAGCTCCGGGGATGTATGTTCACGTGGGCGACCCGATCGTGACGCTCGTGCGGACCGATCCGCTGCGGTTTCGCGGAGGAGTGCCGGAGCGCGAGGCGCTCAACATCGAACTCGGTCAAGCCGTTCGCGTGCTGCTCGACGATGGCCGACAAACGGTCAATGCGCAAGTGAGTCGCATCAGCCCGGCGCTCGACATGGCCAGTCGCTCGTTGTTGATCGAGATCGACGTCCCCAACCCGGCCGCGAAGTTCCGCGCGGGATTGTTTGCCGAGGCCGAGGTCGTGGTCGATCCCGATCAACATGTGTTGGCCGTCCCCACATCGGCCGTGATCGAGTTCGCGGGGATCGAGAAAGTCTGGCTCGTCGAACAGGGCCACTTTCACGAGCGCCGCGTGCAAACCGGTCGCCGCTCGGGCGATTGGGTCGAGATCGTGAACGGCCTGCAAGTCGCCGATCGAGTCGCGGGCAATGCCCGTCAGGTGCGTAGCGGCGATCTGGTGAGCGACGACGATGTCGGTCTCGCCGGTCGTGAGCCCCCGGGCCACGGTCAATCGGAATAGTTCTCGTATCCGCTCGCGGATGGTGATCCGCGCTCAGGTATGTTTCTCGGAGTGCTCGCGCGTGCAATGGCTGGCTGAACTCTGCGTGCGCCGTCCGGTGTTCGCTCTGATGTTGATCGCGGCCATGGTCGTAGCCGGCGGGGCTGCGTTCTTGAGCCTGGGCGTCGATCGTCTGCCACGCATGGATCTGCCGCAGCTCAACGTCACCACGCACTATCCGGGCGCGGCACCGGAAGAGATCGAAAGCGAGGTCACCGAGGAACTCGAAGACGCGGTCGCCACGGTCGAAGGGATCGACGAGTTTCGCAGTATATCGACCGAGGGCGCATCGCGGCTGCTGGTGGCGTTCCAACTCGATCGCAATATCGACGTCGCCGCGCAGGACGTTCGCGACAAAGTGAACAGCGTCGTCAATCGCCTGCCGATCGGCACGCTACTGCCGGTGCTCACCAAGAGCGACACCGACTCGTCGCCGATCATCTCGCTGGCCGTGTCGGGCCCGTATCTGCCGCGACAACTGTATCGCTACGCCGATGAAGATGTGAAGAAGGTCATCGAGTCGGCCCGAGGCGTCGGCGAGGCGAGCATCAACGGCGCGGCCGATCGCGCCGTGCAGGTGAACATCGAGGCCAACAAACTAGCCGCCTACAACCTGTCGATCATGCACGTCCACGAAGCGCTGCGGCGGCAGAACGTCGAGGTGCCTGGCGGCCGGGTCGATCGGGGCTCGCGCGAGTTGGGTTTGGTCGTCGCCGGACGGCTCGAAAAGACGCGGCGGTTCGAAGATCTCGTCGTGGCCACGATGAACGGGTACGCCATTCGTCTCGGCGATCTGGGTGAAGTGGTCGACGGCACGAAAGAGGTCCGGTCGTTGGCGCGGCTCGACGGCGAACCGGCGGTCGTCGTGCGTGTGCAACGTCAGTCGGGCGCCAACACCGTCGAGGTGATCGAGGCTGTCAAAGAAAGATTGAAAGAAGCTCGCCGCCGCCTGCCGCAGGACGTCACAATCACGATCATTCAAGATCAAAGCGAGTACATCAACGCCGCGTTGCACGAGATCGAAGGTCACCTCGTGATCGGCTCGATTCTGGCGACCATCGTCGTGCTGCTGTTCATGCGCTCGTGGCGTTCGACGATCATTTCGGGCGTGGCAATTCCCGCGTCGATCATCGCCACGTTCGCGTTCATGCGGTGGTTCGACTTCACGCTCAACAACGTGACCATGTTGGCGCTAGTGCTGATGGTGGGTGTCGTGATCGACGATGCGATTGTGGTGCTCGAGAACGTGTATCGCTGCATCGAAGAAAAGGGGATGTCACCGCGCGAGGCGACGATCCACGGCACACGCGAGATTGGTCTGGCCGTGTTGGCCACGACGTTGAGTCTCGTGATCGTCTTCTTGCCCGTGTCGTTCTTGTCGAGCCTGACGGGGCGCATGCTGTACGAGTTCGGCATGACCGCCACGATGGCCATTCTGGTCTCGATGGTGATCAGCTTCACGCTCACGCCGATGATGTGCTCGCGGATGTTGCAGCCGATGCGGCACACGACCGAAGGCCCTGCCTCGCGCAAAGGTTTTTATCACTGGATCGAAACCGCCTACGAGTGGTGTCTGCGACAGTCGTTGCGATTTCGCGTCGTGGTGATGATCGTCTCGCTGCTGGTGATCGCGTCGAACGTGCCGCTTTATCGCATGGTCAAGCAGGACTATATTCCGACGAACGTCGACGAGTCGCAATTTGAAGTCAATGTGACGATCCCCGAAGGGGCTACAGTCGCCACGATGGACGAGACGTTGCGACGGGTCGAAACCGAGATCGGGCAAATTCGTGGTGTGAAACACATGATGTCGACGATCGGCGGTCGCATCTCGCAAGTGAACACCGGCGAAGTGTTTGTGAAACTGCACGACATCTCGACACGGACATGGTCGTTTACTCGGTTGTGGCAAGCCGCGTGGGCCGGCGATCTGGGGCAAGCGTTCGCGGGGAACTTCTCGCAGCGCGACGTGATGCAAGAGGTCCGGGCGAGACTGCGTCAGTGGCCCGAGCTCCGCGTGTCGGTCCGCAATCTGACGTCGCTCCGCACCTCGTCGCCGGTCGACATCGATTACGTCGTCACCGGTTACGACCTGAAGAACCTGAGCGAATTTTGCGAGCGGCTGCGGACCAAAGTGGCCGAGATCCCCGGCATTGTCGACGTCGACACCACGCTCCGGCTCAACAAGCCCGAGCTGCACGTCGAGATTGATCGCGAACGGGCCGCGGCGTTGGGGGTCGACGTGCGCGAGATCGCCGATACGCTGCGCGTGGCGGTCGGCGGCGATGATCGCGTGTCGCGCTACTTGGATCACAACGTGAACGACGCCTACGACGTGGAACTGCGACTCGTGGGGATCGACCGTTCGAGCCGCGAATCGATTCAGCAGCTGTACGTCCGTACGTCGGCGTCACGCAGTTTGACGTCGAACGACCCGGCCAGCTCGACGGTCGCGGCCCGAACCCGGCTCGACAATGTCATTAAGTTCCGCGACGAGATGAGTGCCGCCCGCATCGATCACATCGATCGGCAACGGATGTGCGCGGTGCGTGCCAATGTCGCGCCCGGTTACGCCTTGGCCGATCGAATCGAGGCCGTTCACGCCGCCGTCGCCGAACTCGGTCTGCCCGCCGGATATACGACCCGCGTCATCGGCCGTGGTCGCGAACTGGAACGGACGTTCGCCGACTTTGCGTGGACGTTCGTCTTGTCGTTCATCTTCATGTACATCATTCTCGCCGCGCAGTTCGAGCACCTGATCCATCCGCTCACGATTTTGTTCTCGCTGCCGCTCGCCGTGCCGTTCGGGCTGTTGAGTCTGTACTGGGGTGGCGAGACGCTCAATCTCTACTCGGCCGTGGGCATTTTGGTGTTGCTCGGCGTGGTGAAGAAAGCGTCGATCTTGCAGGTCGACCACATCAACCAACTGCGACTGGCCGGGCTCGAGCGGACCGAGGCCATTCTGCGGGGGAACCGCGATCGTTTGCGCCCCATCTTGATGACGACGATCGCGTTTGTCGCCGGGATGTTGCCGCTGTTGATCGCCACGGGGCCCGGGGCCGAGGAGCGCCGCTCGATTGCGGTGCTGGCCGTGGGCGGTCAGACGTTGTCGCTGTTGTTAACGTTGCTCGCCGTGCCGGTGCTGTACACGTATTTTGATGATTTGGGCGTGTGGCTGAGCGGCCGACGCGGGGCAGGCGCGAAACCGCAAGCGAGCCAC